>CAYWMH010000080.1:0-9677 GCA_964459315.1 uncultured Verrucomicrobiota bacterium | reverse complement strand
CACGGACGGCCTCATGTTGCTGGGCAAGCACGGTGGCTGGAAGCTGTACGGCCCGCGCAACAAGCTGCGCGAGCAGATGGGCGGCTCGCCGGATCTGCGGGCGCATCACGACGATTTTTTCCGCCGCATCCGCGAGGGCGGCACGCCGAATGCCGACATTGAAATCGGCCATTTGTCGTCATCACTCTGCCATCACGGCAACATCGCCACCCGCGTCGGTCGCGCGCTCGAGTTCGATCCCAAGCGCGAGCAAATCGGCGACGACGACGCGGCTAACGCGATGGTGACGCGTGAATACCGCGATCACTGGGGCCGGCCAAGCGGGGCTTAAGCATGCTTTGCGGTTGATTTCCGCGGTGGTTTCTGGCAGGGAGTGTCCCCCATGAAGCGTGCATTTTTCGCATCCCTAACGACCGTCGTGGCGGCGCTTGGCTTGGTATCCGCCAATGCCCAGTCAGTGTTGAGGGCGCATTTCGCCGGCATCGACAACTTGGCCAAGCGCGAAGACGCCAAGACTCTCCTCTCGGTTTGGCAGCTCAAGCAAACCCAGGCGTTCCGCAGCGAGGCGCTCGACAAATTGGCCAAGCGGCTCGGCGGCGACGACGCTAAGCAAGAGGCGGCGGTGCGAAAGCTGCTGCCCGATCTCGGGATGGGCGAAATGTTCCTCGGCATCTCCCCGGGCGACGGCCACCCGGACATCGCGCTCATCACGGCGATAAATAAAAAACGGGGCGAGCTGTGGACGCAAACCCTCCGGCGCTTGGCCAAGCAACGCGGCGGCGATCCGCTGGAACAGTTCGTGGCCGGCTACAACGGCTGGCGCGTGGACTACGACAACGGACGCACACACGGCTTCGGGTACGCCGACGGTTGGCTGCTGTTCGGCTCCGGGCAGGGAACACTCAACCATTTGAAAAAAGCGGCGGAGAGGATCGCCGATACCGGCCGACCTTTCCCCGCCGACTCGGAAAACGACTTGAGCCTCACGATGGATGCCGGCGTTCTGCCCGGCGTAATCCTCGACCTGCTGGATAACGCGGCGAGCGTGATCCGTTTCACCTCGCGCCTGAAGAAGGACAATTTTTACAGCAAGGTGGTCGTCGAGTTTGCCGAACCGCTGTCGGACAACGCGTCGGACTGGCAAATCCCGACTCGCACGATCACCGAGCCGCTGGCAAGCTTTACCGCCGCGCGGGGCACCGGACTGGCCGCCGCCCGGCCGATCCTCTCGCTGCTCGGGCTGGACGCGGCCAACGACCAGTTTTACGCCTGGTCGCAGGCGCGCACCAAGTTCCAGTCGTTCTTCTCCGTGAAGGTGGACAACCCAGGTGCGACGATCGCCGGCTTGGCCAAGCGCGTGGGCGACTTCAGGAAACCGGGCGGGCAGGGTGAAAAATTCATCGGCCAGATCGAGCATGACACGGAGAAACCGGCCATCACGTGGGGCAACGTGCCGCTGTTCGCGCCGTACATCACCGTCGGCAACTCGGACGACGCCGGCTACCTCGTCGGTGGCGTTTTCCCGCCGGACCCGATCAAGAAGCCGATCCCGAAGGCGATGCTCGACGAGTTCACCGGCAAGGACGGCCTCGTCTATTACAACTGGGAAATCACCGGGCAACGGCTCGAGAAATGGAATCTGCTGATCCAGTTCGCCGCCATCCTCTCCGACCGGCGCGAGCAACTCGTCAACGACACCTCCGGCATCGCGTTCCTGACCGCGCTCGGCCCAAAGCTCGGCAACACCATCACCGACGCCATCATCGACGGCAACCGGCTCACGATCACCCGCAAGTCGCACCTCGGCCTCTCCGCGCTCGAGCTCGCCCTGCTAACCCGCTGGATCGACAACCCCCTTTTCCCGACGGCGACGCTCGAGTGGCCGCCGGCCCCGGAGAAAAAGCGCACGCTCAAGCCGAAGAAGCCCGCGAAACCGGCGGAGAAAAAATAAGGCCCTCTCCCCAATGCTGCGACTCGGCGTCAACATCGACCACGTCGCCACGCTGCGGCAGGCACGCTACCGCGGCCTCGACCACGGCGAGCCGTGCCCGGTCGACGCCGTCCGGCAGGCCGAGGCCGCCGGCGCGCACGGCATCACCGCCCACCTACGCGAGGATCGCCGGCACATTCTCGACCGCGACATCTGGGCCATCCGCAACACGGTGACCACGCGCCTCAACTTCGAGATGGCCACCACGCCGGAGATGATCGACATCGCCCTGCGCCTCAAGCCGGAGGCCGTCTGCCTCGTGCCAGAGAACCGCGCCGAGGTCACGACCGAGGGCGGGCTGAATGTCGTGGGTCAGGCCGACGCCATCGCCGACGCCGCGGCCGCTCTTGACCAAGCCGGCATCGAGGTCAGCCTGTTCATCGACCCCGACCCGGCGCAGATCGAGGCCACCGCAGCGACCGGCAGCCCGTTCATCGAGCTGCACACCGGCGCCTACGCCGAGGCGTACCCCGACGAGGCCAAGCGCACCGCCGAGTTGGAGCGCCTAGCCAAGTGTGCCAAATTGGCCAAGTCGCTTGGCCTCGGCGTCAACGCCGGGCACGGCCTCAACTACGAGAACACACGCGGCATCTTCGCCGTGCCACACCTCAACGAGCTGAATATCGGCCACAGCATCGTCAGTCGCGCCGTCACCGTCGGCCTTGGCCCGGCGGTGAGCGAAATGCTCCGACTGATGGACGGCTACCCGTCGGCGGGATGATCGTCGGCATCGGCATCGACACCGTCGAGATCGGGCGCATCCGCGACTCACACGAGAGACACGGCGATCGATTCATCGAGCGCATCCTGCTCCCCGCCGAGATCGACTACTGCCTGCGGCACAAAGACCCCGCCCCAAGCCTGGCCGCGCGTTTCGCCGCCAAGGAGGCGATCTCGAAGGCGTTCGGCACCGGCATCAGTGCCGAGCTGGGCTGGCACGACATGGAGGTGGCCAAGCGCGACTCCGGCGCGCCGTACGTCATCCTCCATGGCACCGGCCAGGCACTGCTCGAGTCGCGCGGCGGAGGGGTGATCCATCTCAGCCTCAGCCACACCGCCCATCAGGCCACCGCAATGGCCCTCCTCGAAACGCGGGCCGACAGGTGAGTTGGCCCTGTTGCTGCTTCGTCAGCCGGCATGGGGCTTAAGTTGTCAACAAAGCGGAAGGGCGGCGCGTCGAAGCGGCGTCAAATCAGCGACGCCATCGAGATCGCGAAGGATTACCGGACCGATGTTTACTGGGAGGGCGAAGTGGTGTGGCGTTATGCCGACTGGGCACGCCAATCCGGCGACCGCCGCGACAGGGCAGCCGTGGCTTGATCAGCGCAGCAGCCGGATCAGTTGCCCACGGGCCGAGGTGAGGTTTTTGTAGTCTGCGATCTTGTCGGGCATTGTCTCGAGGGCCTCGAGCAGGCCGGCGCGGGCCGGTTGGTTTTCCCGGAGCCTGGCCAGCGGCACCACCTCCAGTCGAATGCCGAACAGAATGCCGCCGGTCTCCGGCAGCGCAACCAATGCCTGCCGCTCAACGCGAAACCACACTCCCTCCAGGCCGACGTCCGGCGTGAGGCCGGGCAGACCAAGCGCCGGATGCTGATTGAGTTCCGGACTGGCGGTGAGACCCCAGTTAGCGCGGAGCCACGCTTGGCCAAGCGGCAGCTTTGTGAGGAAGCTCCTTGCTTTTTCACCCAGTTTTTCGTTGAGCGTCGGGACGACGGCGTGAATCCAGTCGAGCGGCCGGCCGACTTTCTCCTCGAACGCCCACGACGACGGAAAACAGACGCAGCCGCCGAGCAGCACCGGCATCCCGGCGGCGTTGGGCTGGAGCAACAACCAGTCTGGCGCGATCGCTTGGCCAAGCGCTGCCGGCTTGGCCACCACGCCCCATTCGGCCAGCATCCGGGTGAATTCCCCCAGCAACGGCTCGCCCTCAGGCAGCAGGACGTCGTGGCGCTTAGGGTGCCCGGCGAGGCATTGCCGACGCTTGGCCAGAAGCGCCTCGTCGCCGGGCCAGGCGCGGAAAAACGCCCCCGGCTCGCCTCGCTCCAGCCCCATGCGAAACTCGAACGGCCCCGGATAAAACAGATCGTCCATCACTGCGACGTCTCCATGCGCAGAGGGAGAGTGCAAAAAACGACCGGCTTTGGCCATGCAAAGAGGGTTGCCAAATGGCCGTTCGCCGTTAGTCTCTCCCGTCCGCCGGGAAAGGGGTGAATGAGTTCTCTGCCCGGCGCGTCCCTCTGCCTATCCGCGTGGAGAAACCACAGCCCAACTATTTACGGGACGGCGCCTTCATCGTCGTCATGCTGCTGGCCGTGTTGCTGTTCGAGATTTTTTCCGGCAACAGCGGCGAGGTGCGCACTTATAATGTCCCAAGGGAAAAACCGGTCACGCCGCCCACGGCCGCCGCACTTCCACGCGCCCCGGCCAAGCCGGCCCCGGACTCGCTGATCAGGTTCACCAAGCCGGACGGCTGGACCGACACCACGGACGCAGCAAGCCTCACGACTTTCTCCTTCCTGCTGCCGGGCAACGCCGGGGTCAGCGCCATCCCGCTGCCGGCGCGGCTGGCGGAAAACCCGATGATTGTCAACATGTGGCGCGAGCAGGTCGGCCTTGGCCCGGCGGACGACGCCACGCTGCAAACCTTGGCCAAGCCGATCGAGATCGGCGGACACGCCGGGCGGTTATACGACGTGGCCGGCACCGAACCGCTTGCGGGACAGGAGACCCCGCCGCGCATCGTCACCGCGTCGGTGGTGCTAGGCCAAGTGGGTTGGTTCTTCAAGCTGTCCGGCCCGGCCGGGGCGATCGAGCCGCATTACGGCGCCTTCACTAATTTTCTCGCCAAGCTTCAGTTTCAACCCGGAGCCAGCGAGGTGAACTTTGACCGGCTGATGGCCGAGGCCGATGCAGCGCGTCCCCCGGCACCCACCCCCGCACCCCCTCCGGCGGCGGCCGCGCCGACGTGGGCCAAGCCGGACAGCTGGGCCACCAAGCCGCCGACCTCAATGCGCTTGGGCAACTTCACCGCCGGGAACGGCCAGGCGGAGATCACGGTAATGACCTTCCCCGGCGATGTCGGCGGGCTGCTCGCCAACGTTAACCGGTGGCGCGGCCAGTCCGGGCTGCCGCCGGTCGATGCCGCCGGACTGGCCAAGGCGACCGCGAAGGTGACCATCAGCGGGACGCCGGCCACGCTCGTCGAGGCCATCGGCGACACCAGCGCCTCGTTGAGCGTGTTCCACCCGGCGGACGGCCAGACCTGGTTTTACAAAATGAGCGGGCCAAGCGCGGTGGTCACCGCCGAGAAAGGCGCGTTCATGGAGTTCATTCAATCCATCCAGCTTCCCAAGCCGTAATGCCATTTCTCAAGCCATTCGTCCAGTTTTGGTGCTCGCTGCGCCTGACCGTGACCTGTCTGGTCGCGGCGATGGTGCTGGTGTTTGTCGGCACGCTGGCGCAGGTCGACCAGGGACTGTACGACGCGCAGAAGAAATATTTCCGCAGCTACTTTCTCGTGCCGGAAAGCATCGGCGGCGCGGGCTGGGCACAGATCCGGCTCGGCGGCTCCGAGTGGCAGCCGCCCTCAAACTGGAGCGAGACGGAGAGAGCGCAGTTCAGCCTCATTAACTTCGAGGCACGGCACGGCGATGACACGGCGGTCATATCGGTCACCAAGCTGGCGAAGAACGCCAAGCTGCTGGACAACATCAACCGGTGGCGCGGGCAGCTTGGCCTCGGGGAAATCGACCAGGCTGAACTGGCGAAAATCAAGCAACCGTTCGAGGTGGACGGCAACCCCGGAACCTTCGTCGAGATGAGCGGCACGCGCGACGGCCGGCCTACCACGACTCTGGGTGTCATCCACTCCCTCTCCTACCGCTCGCTGCCGGAGATGTGGTTTTACAAGATCACCGGCGACACCGAAGCGGTGATGCGGGAAAAGGCGGCCTTCCAGGAATATGTCCGCTCGGCCCGCTACCCGGTGATGTTCCGGTTCCCATTCGTCGGCGGCTACCTCGTCGGCATCGTGTTGCTGGTGAACCTGCTCGCCGCCCACTTCCAGCGCTTCACCTTTTCGCGGAAAAAAATCGGTATCTTCCTGACGCACGCCGGGCTGATCTTCATGCTGCTGGGCCAATTGGTCACCGACAAGTATCAGGTTGAAAGCAACCTCCGGCTCGAGGAGGGGCAAAGCAAGGGCTACTCCATCAGCAGCAGCGACTGCGAACTGGCGATCATCGACAAAAGCCGGACGGACACTGACACCGTCGCCGCCCTACCGGCCGGTGCACTTGGCCAGGGCATCACCCACCGGATGGGCACCCTGCCGTTCGAGGTGACCGTGCTCGACTTTTACACCAACTCCGACCTTGGCACGCTTGGCCAAGGTGAGGAAAACAAGGCCACACGCGGTAAGGGAATTGAGTTGGCCGCTACCCCGAGGCCATCGGTGACTTCTCTCGAGGAAGTCAACTTTCCCGCCGCCTATCTGGGACTGAAATCCACCGAGGGCGACGAACTTGGGACATGGATGGTCTCCGCATTGTTCGGTGCGCTGAAAAATCCAATCCCTGAGCAGACGTTCGAGCACAAAGGAAAGGAGTATGAGTTGGCGCTGCGCTTCACTCGCCATTACACGCCGTACGACATCGAGTTGGTCGACTTCAAACACGACAAGTTCCAGGGCACCGAAAAAGCACGCAATTTTTCCAGCCTTGTTATCGTTCGCGACCGTGCCAGCGGAGCTGAGCGAGAAAAGAATATCTGGATGAACCACCCGCTGCGTTACGAAGGCAAAACCTACTTTCAGGCCAGCTTCGATCCCGAGAATGCAAAGGCCACCGTCCTGCAGGTCGTACGCAACCCCGGCTGGGTGACGCCATACATCTCCTGTGCAATGGTGGGCCTTGGGCTACTCATCCAGTTTTTGACCCATCTGTTCTCGTTCAACAAAAGACGAAAGGCCGCCGCATGAAAAAGTTGTCCGTCCCGGTCCTTGCTGTCATTGTCATGGCCTTGTGGGCCTTGATGGGGCTGCTGCGGTTGCCCAGCGTCGCCGACGGTCAGCCGGATCTGTACGGCTTCGGACGCCTGCCGGTGCTGCTCGACGGGCGCATCCAGCCGATCGACTCGACCGCGCGGAACGCCATGCAGGTTATCCGCCACAAGTCCACCGGTCGCTACGCCCGGAACGGCGGCGAGGTGGAAACTATCCCGGCGATCGAGTGGCTCCTGGAATTGGCGGCCAAGCCGGAAACAGCCCGCACCCGGCCGGTGTTCCGCATCGACAACGAGGAGGTGAAGGACAATCTTGGCTTGGAAAATAGCGAGAAACATTTCTCCGTGAACAATCTCACCTCAACCAAGGTCACCACCCAGAGCGGAGCAACGTACGAAGGCAGACTTATCAGTGATGACATTCAGGAGCTTAAACTGAAAGTCGGCCAAGACACGATCACCGTAGCCCAGGAGGATATCGCGGCACGGGACGATAAGTTCCAGCGCCTGGCCCGCCAGAGCGGGCGCATCCACTCCAAGGAGGCCTCGCTTCGCACGCCGTATGAAAAATCGCTGAAGGCGGTAGCCGACTCACTGCTGATTTACCAGCGCTTGGCCAAGAGCTTCCGGCCGCAGCGCTCGGTCGATTTTGCCGGCGAGTTGAAACAGTTCGAGGAGATTTTCCCGATCGGCATGGCCGCCGCCCGGGCACACGAAACCGGCGCAGAGCATGACGAGGAGGATCATGACCAGTTCTCCGGATTGATCGACACGCTGATCGAACCCGGCGCACACGAAGGGGACCGGGGCGGCGTGATGTTTTGGCCCCGGGTCATCCCGCCGGGGAACGACAGCGATGCCGGCTGGCGCTCGCTAAACTCGAGCCTGTTTCACAGCATCACCAACGCTGCGGCAGCGGACCGCGACTGGAAAATTGAAATCGATCCCGCCGCCAAGGCTTACGCCGGGATGCTCACCGCCTACAAGAACGACAAGCCTGAGGAATTCAACAGTGCCCTTGCCGGTTACCGAGATTATCTCGATAAAAACGGGCAAAACGCGGCGCTTGGTAAAACCGGTAAAGAGTTCGCGTTCAATAACTTCGATCCTTTTTACAAGTGCGAAATCCTCTACGTGCTGGCCTTCCTTCTGGCCTGCGGCGGCTGGCTGACGCTGGCCAAGTGGCCCAACCAAACCGCCTATAATTTGATCGCGCTAGCCGCGGTCATTCACACCTCCGGGCTGATCTTCCGCATGTGGCTCGAGGGCCGACCTCCGGTCACCAATCTATACTCCGCGGCCGTGTTCGTCGGCTGGGGTGCCGTCATCCTCGGACTGATTTTGGAACGCATCTACCGGGACGGCATCGGCAACGTCGTCGCCAGCTCGGTCGGCTTTGTCACGCTGCTCGTCGCCGGGGGGCTCTCGCTGAGCGGCGACACGATGGAGATGCTGCAAGCCGTGCTCGACACCAACTTCTGGCTTGCGACGCACGTGGTGATTATCACCATTGGCTACTCGGCCACGTTCGTCGCCGGCTTCCTCGCGATCGTTTTTGTGGTGCGTGACTTCGTGTCCAACAAGGTGCCGTTCGACAAGTCCAACCGCGCTTCGATCACCAAGATGATCTACGGCATCGTATGTTTTGCGACGCTGTTCAGCTTCGTCGGCACGGTACTGGGCGGCATCTGGGCAGACCAGTCGTGGGGCCGGTTCTGGGGGTGGGACCCGAAGGAGAACGGGGCGCTCATGATCGTCATCTGGAACGCCGCCATCCTGCACGCGCGATGGGGCGGGTTGATCCGGGAGCGCGGCCTCGTCGCCATGGCGATCTTCGGCAACGCTGTCACAGCCTGGTCTTTCTTCGGGACAAACATGCTCGGCATCGGCCTCCACTCGTACGGTTTCATGGACAAGGCGTTCGCCTGGCTGATGGTGTTCGTCTGCGCGCAGTTGGTCGTGATGACCGGCGGCCTGATGCTCGGCACGCTTGGCCAAGCGGCCAAACCGACCGGCCAAGCCGTCGCGCTTGGCCTGCCGCCCGTCGTGCTGCTGGTCGTGGAGGGAATCGTGATCGTCGTCAGCGCCGCCGCTGGGCTGTTCTACCTGCTCAACGCGATGGGCGTCTGGGTCTAGTCAGGCCAGACCGCAGTTTTTGCGAGCGCGGTCTAGGACGGTGGTCGCCCGTTCGCGGGCCTTTGCGGCACCGTTTTTCAAGACTTGGTTGACGAAATCGAGGTTGTTTTCCAACTCGGCGCGCTTGGCTCGGGCCTCTGCAAAAAACTCCCAGTACTGCTCGAACAACGCCTTTTTCAGGTCGCCATAGCCCAGCCCTCCGGCGCGGAGACGTTCCTCCCAATCCTTGGCCACGTCCTCAGGGGCGACGAGCCGGAGCAGTTGCACGGCAATGTTTTTGTCGGCGTCCGACTTGGGCTCCTCCGGGGGGCGACTGTCCATGACCAAGCGCATGATGGTTTTGCGCAGCGGCTTTTCCTCTCCAAAAATGTCGATGGTGTTGCCGTAGCTTTTGCTCATCTTCTGGCCGTCCGTGCCGGGCACGACCGCCACCGAGTCGCGAATCTGCGGCTCCGGGATCACGAACGTCTCCCCGTAAATTTGGTTGAACATGATGGCGATGTCGCGCGTGACCTCGACGTGATGGTTCAGGTAGCGCCCAACCGGCACA
>CAYWMH010000079.1:0-9731 GCA_964459315.1 uncultured Verrucomicrobiota bacterium | reverse complement strand
TGCCACTCCGCGGCGCGTTTGCCGTCCACCCAGATCGCGGCCGCCTTGGCTGTCCCGTCCCAGACGCCGACGAGGTGATGCCATTGCCGGAGGTTGAGCCTTGGCCCGGTGACGAGACTCGTTTCGTCAAATGCCCCGCCCGAGCCGATCGAGAACACCGCCCGCCCCTCGGCATCCAAAAACAAGCCAAACCCACACTGTTCGGGATAATCGTGCTGGGTCAGGATCCCCTGCCACGGCGAGAGTTTCCAGGGCCGCACCCAGCACTCAAGCGTCAGGGCGGTCAACTCGGCATCCGCGGGCAAGCCGTTTTTCACGCGCACATAGGAGCCGGGATGAATCGGCTGCACCCGGGCGGGTGAGGCCTTGTCCGCCCGATAAACCGTCACGTCACTCGTCCGATCATCAACTTGCAGCCCCAGTCGAGTGACCTCAAACCGATACGGCACCTGACTGCTAACATGAAACCGAATGCCTTCCCCGGCCGACACACTTTCTCGGTCAGCGTACGCATGCAATCCCCGCAACTCGATTGCCAAGTGCGAAGCCGCAGCCAAGCCGACGAACTGTGAACTGATCAATGCAAAAAGCAACGTCAGCAAGACCTCAGACCATTGCCGATCCAGCCGTATCGTTGAGATTTTATTCGAGTCACACATTCGATAACACGTGGGTTGGCTGCCCGTGTTGATTATTTCTCTCCGCGCAAATCTAGCATCGCTTGGCCAAGCGCTCGCCCGATTTTGGTGAACGTGATTGTGCTGCCTAGGTAGTGATAAGGAAAATCGGAACCAATCTTGACCCACTCCTCTAAATTGTCACGCCATGTGGGATAGGCCTCGTTGGCGCGCTTGTCCCAATAGATGTCGGTCGGAATCGCCTTCACGTTGCCCTTGAAATCCGCAATGTCATTCATCGATGCCTGTGCTTTTTTGACAATGGCCATGTTGCCCTTCGCCGACTTGAAGCCGTTCTGCCCCATGATTCCAATGGCCACCGGCAGATTTGGAACACCGAGATCCTTGCGGATGTCACGAATGAAGTTCTCCATGTTCTTGGCGTACTCATCCTGCAAACCGCCGTACATGTCGTTCCAGCCCTGAAACCAAACAAAGCCGGCAATGTCATAGCCTCGGCCATCGTATTGCGGGAATCGGGTCTTGATTTCGCTGAGCGTCGTTTTGATTTCAGTCATCATCAAACGATAAAAATGGCCGTAACTCTCGACCACCTGTTTATGATACTCGGCGGCCTTGGCCTTGCGAATTTCATTCATTGAGGCGCTACTTTTTTCCTCAACCTCCTTGCGGGTGATCTTGGGATTCTCTTTTTTGGCCTTGTCCCACTCGGCACGAATTAGATTGTTGTAGTCCCGCTTAATCCTGCCCTCGACCGACTCGTTGATTTTCTCATCAGGCTGGAGTCCGGAACTGGGCGGCCGGAAATCACGGCCAATGCTCTTGCCACCCCAGGCTGTCTTGATAAGCAGAACCGGCTCGTCGTAGTGGTTCCCCATCACGTGGCCAAACTCCAACTCCAACCCGATGCAGCCAGGGGAGCCGTAGCCAACGGTGAGTTTGCCCCGGCGCTTGAGGTAGTTGATCCAGACATCGTCGCGCTCGATGTATTTTCCGTCCTTGTGAAAGTGTGCGAAGAACGCCTTCGTCTCAGGTGCCTGGATCTGGTGGTTCAGCAGCGGATCGATCTTGCCCTTCCCCTCCATGTTTGACTGACCGGCAAGGATGAACACCTTCACCGGTTCCCCTTCCTCAGCCGCAATGGTCAGGGCCAAGCCAAGGCTAAGCGCGAAATATAAAAAATGTCTCATGATGCGCGGGCAGGCTACCGGCTGCAGGAGTATGGACAAGTGGAAACTGGGCATTTTGCTTTGTCGCTGCTGGACCTTTGCTAACATCCGCCGCGGTATGGGACGCAAGATTCTCATCCTCACCGAGGGCCTCTCCTCGCCGCACGCGGCCAAGACCGCCTGCGGCGTGATCCGCTACCGGCGCGACGAGGTGGTGGGCGTGCTCGACACCACCGTGCCGCCGCAGCCTGCGCAGGCGCTGCTCGAGGTCGGCGGCGACCTGCCGGTGGTCAACTCACTCGACGCCCTGCCGGAGGCCAACGAGTTGCTCATCGGCATTGCGCCGTCCGGCGGCTCGCTGCCCGCGCCGATGCGGGCGCTCGTGCTGGGCGCGATCCAGCGCGGGATGGACGTGGTGTCGGGGCTGCACGAGTTTTTGAATGACGACGCCGAACTCGCCGCCGCCGCCGCGGCCAGCGGCTCGACCCTCCGCGACCTGCGCAGCAACCGTGAACGCGACGTGGCCAAGCGGCGGGATGTCTCCACCGACTGCCTTCGCATCCACACCGTCGGGCACGACTGCAGCGTCGGGAAAATGGGGGTGTCCATCGAGGTGGCGCGCGGCTTGGCCAAGCGGGACGTCGATGCCAAGTTCATTGCCACCGGCCAGACCGGCATGATGATCGAGGGGGACGGCTGCCCGGTCGACGCCGTGGTGGCCGACTTCATCAGCGGCGCGGTGGAAAAACAGATCGTCGCGCACCAGCACCACGAGATGCTCGTCATCGAGGGCCAGGGCAGCATCACGCATCCATGCTATTCCGCCGTGACGCTTGGCCTGCTGCACGGCTGCCTGCCGGACGGCCTCATTTACTGCTACGAGATGGGACGCAAGATGGCCAAGGGCGCGGCCTCCGTCGCGCTGCCCACGATCGAGTCTCAGCGTGAGTTGTACCTCGCCATGGCCAACGCCGCGCATCCTTGCCGGTTCATCGGTGTGGCCATCAACAGCCGCCCGGTCGATGAAGCGGCCTACCGGGCCGAACGCGACCGCATCCAGTCTGAATGGAACCTGCCGGCGTGCGACGTGTTCCGCGAAAACGCCGGGCCGCTGGTCAGCGCAGTGCTGGAAATGCGGAAAGACTGAAATGGAACTGTTCCTGCACGAATACGAGTTGCCGTTGAAGCATCCGTTCACGATCTCGCGCGGCACCACCACGGCGCAGCGCACGTTGATCGTCGAGCTGCGGCAGGACGGCGTGAGCGGCTACGGCGAAGCCATCGCCAACACCTACTACGACTCGCCGATGGACTCGATGCGGGCGCGCCTGCAATCCGTCCAGCCACTGCTCCACAGCGAGACGTTTCGCGACACGGAATCGTTCTGGGAACTCTGCGCCGGGCACCTCGCCGACGCATCGTTTGTGTTGTCCGCGCTCGACTGCGCCGCGCACGATCTTTGGGGACGCCTCGAGGGCGCCCCGGTGCATCGGCTTTGGGGGCTCGACCCGGCGGACGCCGTACCGTCCTCCTTCACCATCGGCATCGCCGAGGTGGACGTCATGGTGGCCAAGCTTGCGGAGATGCCGGGGTGGCCGGTGTACAAAATCAAGCTCGGCACAGCGAACGACGTGGAAATCATCCAGTGCCTGGGCAAGCAAACCGACGCCGCGTTCCGCATCGACGCCAACTGCGGCTGGGCAACAACTGAGGCCGCGCAGCTCTCCGCCGAGATGGCGCGGCACGGCGTGGAGTTCGTCGAGCAGCCGCTCCCACCCGAGGCACGCGAAGCGCAGGCGCGGCTTTATCGCGACTCGGCCCTGCCACTCATCGCCGACGAAAACTGCGTGGGCGAGGCCGACGTGCCCCGGTGCGTCGACCACTTCCACGGCATCAACATCAAGCTCTGCAAGTGCGGGGGACTCACTCCGGCGCGCCGGATGATCGCGGCCGCGCGCGACCACGGGCTAAAGGTGATGGTCGGCTGCATGACCGAAAGCTCCGTCGGCATCTCCGCCGCCGCCCAACTCACGCCGTTGCTCGACTACGCCGACCTCGACGGCGCGGTGCTCCTGGCCCGGGACGCCGCCGACGGTGTGCAACTGCACCACGGCCGGTTCACCTTCCCCGACGAACCCGGCCTCGGCATCCGTTCGCTGAAGTAAACTCACCCCCTTGGCCAGGCGGCTAAGATGCGTTTTAACAGTTTGCCGAACCCGGTTGTGCTGACGCTGCCCTCCTCCTCGAAGGTGTTGACGCGGTGCACGATGACGAGGTCCCATTGCGGGATGACCAGCACCTTGTGGCCGCGATAACCACTGGCAGCAAATGATCCGTCCGGCAGGGTGACGTTGGGGTAAAACTTCCCGTTGGCCGCCACCCACCACATGTAGCCATAACCGCCGCCGCGCTCGGTGGTGGAATAGGACCGGGTGCTCTCGATGACCCAGTCGTGCGGGATGATTTGCGAATCGCCCCAGCGGCCGCCGCGCGCGAAGAGCAGTCCGAACCGCGCCAGGTCGCGCGCGCTGAGTTGGAACGGATACGCGGGGTGCACCGAGTCCGGGCCGGAGATGTAGCGGGTGTGCTGTTCACGGACGAAATCCTGCATGCCAAGCGGCTTGGCCAAGCGCTCTTCGAATTCCTCAAAAATCCCGCGCCCGGTTTGATTCTCGAAAATCGTGCCCAGCGCATTGAAGTCCCAGTTGTTGTAGTACCAAAACGTGCCGGGCGCGTGGCTCCCGCGGCTGGGCCGCTTGGCCGCCATGCCTTCGGTCTCGTACAGCGCGGGGTGGTACACGCCGGAGCGCGCCTTGAGCAAATCGGCGACGGTGGCTTTTTTTTCAAGGTGCGTGAGCGACGGGGCGTTGTCGTCAATGCCCAGTTTGACGAGCGTGCTGGTGCGTTTTATTTTGCCAGTCGCCGCGTGTGGACCGAACAGCGAGCTGAGGATGCTCTTGCGCATCGAGTGGCACTTGAACGGCCGATTGGTCTCGCCCCATTCATCGACGACTCTGCCGCCCTGCACGATCATCACCGCCGCCGTCTTGAGTGTGGCGGCGTGTTCGCGGGCGGCTTTCAGCTTGACCGCCGACCACCCGGCGGCCTCCGGTGTCGGCCAGCGGGGCCACTCGCCGCCGGGGAACACCTTGGCCTGCACGTGAGGAAACCGCTCGGCGGCGTCCGCTTGGCCAAGCGCGAGCAGCGCCAGCAGGCCAAGCGCGGCGGCTTGACTCCCGGAAAAAAGTTTACACTGTGGACGGATCATGCTGCTCTCGCCGCAGCTTTCGGTTCAAGCACCATGACGTCAATTCGATTCACCATTTCGATCTTCTACCTTGCCCTGCTGCCGGGCTTCGCCGCCGCCCCGCCCTTGGCCAAGCGGGTCGACGAAGCCATGCGCGACGAGATGGCCAGGCAGGAGTTGGTCGGCCTGGCCGTAGGCGTCGTTCAGGACGGAAAGATAGCCCACCTGAACGGCTACGGCTTGGCCAACCGCGAACAGCAGGTGCCGGTCACGCGCCGGACGATGTTCCGCTGGGCCTCCATTTCCAAGCCGATCACCGCCGTCGCGGCGATGCAGCTTTGGGAGCGCGGCAGCCTCGACATCGAGAGCGAGCCGCGCCGGTACGTGACGGAGTTCCCCGACAAGGAGGCGCCGATCCGGGTGCGGCACCTGTTCTGCCACCTGGGCGGCATCGTCCACTACACCAACGGCAAGGTCATCCGCACCCGGCGCGACTACAAGTTGGAGAACCCGTTCGAGAGTGTGATTTACGCGCTGGACACCTTCCGGGAATCGCCGCTCGTAAACGCACCGGGCGAAAAGTTCGCCTACACCACCCACGGCTTTATCCTGCTCAGCGCCGTCGTGGAGCGGGCCGGGAAACAGAAATTCATCGACCAGGTTCGCGACCGCATCGCCAAGCCGATGAAGATGGAAACACTGCAGCCAGACTACCAGTGGAAGGCGATCCCGCACCGCGCCGTCGGCTACCGCAAAAGGAACGGCGAGATCGTCGTCTCCACCGACACCGACGTGAGCTGGAAACTGGGCGGCGGCGGATTCATCTCGAACATTGACGACATGGCCAAGTTTGCCGTCGGCCTGCTGAATCATCGCTTCGTGAAGCCGGCCACGCGCCAAAAAATGTGGACACCGCAAAAGACCAATGCTGGACACCAACTTGGGTACGCGCTGGGATTCAGCCGCAACCATTACCGTGACGGCGCACTACAGTCGTGGAAGCCAAGTGGCACCGGCATCGAGGCGGTCGGCCACGGCGGTGGGCAGGAAAAAACCCGGACATACATGGTTATTTTGCCGGAGCAAAGGCAGGCGGCCGTGGTCATGACCAACTCGGAAAATGGCAACTCCAAGCGAATCGCCGAACGGCTGCTGAATATCATCATGCCGCAAGACTCACAGCAATCCGAGTAATGATAAACTGTGACGGACAACAAGGGAGTCTGCCGGTCAATGGAGCAGACACTACCGGCTCAACGGAAGGCATGCTTCGGTGCCAGCGTCGAAAAACACGGCACTGGCCTTGGCAACGCTGGCGCGGCTAACCCGGTAGCCCAGGGAACGCAGAGAACCCACTTCCTCGTTCGGCCATTGGGCGTCTACGCGGACATCCATGGTTCCCTCTGAGTGCATTCGCAATCCGGCAATCGCCTGTCGTGCGGACACGCCCAGTCCCACAAACTGACTCAACACCGCAATGAGGGCGTTGGGGATTCTCCGGCCCCCGGCACCGCCCAGCGCCAGCAGCGGCTGCCCGACCCGCTTCACGATGGTGGGACACATGTTATGCAACGGTCGCTTGCCGGGACCGGGTGAATTGGGATGACCGGTTCCCGCATGAAAACGCGACATGCCATGTCCCAAGACCAGGCCCAGTCCGTCAACAATCACGCGCGCGCCAAATGCATTGCCGTGCGTCAGCGTCAGGGCCACCAGGTTTCCGTGACGATCGCCGGCGCTCAAATGCACCGTGCCGTCATCCCCCCGCGCCGTACCGTTGGCGGACACCGGTTTGCCCAGCCGAACCGCCCGGTCCACGCGCTCAGCCAGTTCCCGTGCGTACGCTTCGGACAGCAGGCGTTCCACCGGTACTTCGGCATGCTCCGGGTCACCAAGCAGGTTCAGCCGATCGTTCCAGGCCAGGCGCAAGGTTTCCAGATAGGCGTGAGCCCTGCCGGTGCCCGCCCGCCGTTCCTCCCATTTCAAGGCCTTTAGCACCGACAAGGCCTCCAACACTGTCAACCCGCCCGCTGTCAGGGGAGCCGTGAAAATCTCATGACCCCGCCATTTCAAAACAAGAGGCGCCACCTCACGAGCCCGGTACTGCGCCAAGTCTCGTTTGGTCACCAGGCCGTCGTGCTTTTGAAACGCCGCTGCAATCTGTCCGGCGATATCCCCGCGGTAAAACGAATCAACGGAATTACGATCCGCAAGGGTACGAAGCATTTCGGCCAGTTCCGGGTTGCGGAAAAGTTCCCCTGCAGACGATGCGCTGACCACGCCCAATTCTTCCATGAAGGCTTTCCAGTTTCGATTGGAGACCCGGATTCCTTCATCCGCAATACGAATTGCAGGGCCGGCAATGGCGCGGAAGTCAAGGGTGCCGAAACGGTCCAGCGCCAGTTGCAACCCGGCCAGTGTGCCCGGCACGCCGGCCGCCAGCCAGCCGTGCGGATTCAACCGGCCATTCACCAGTCCAGTATCCTCCCGCATGGCGGCGGGAGCGGTGCTGTTAAAATCAATGCAGGTCACTTTCTTGCCGGCCATCGCAATGGTCATGTGCCCGCCATACCCGCCGGGCCCACATTGATGTGGGGCCGCCACACCGGCGGCCAGGGCCGCGGCCACCGCCGCATCCACGGCATTGCCGCCGCTCGCCAATATTTCCCCGCCGACCTTGGCGGCAGTGGGTTCACCCACAACCGCCCCGGTGCCGTTCGGGCCGGGACCTTCGGCCCGAATCCAAAGGTTCGGGAGAAACAGGCCAGCGCCGAGAGTGGTGCCGGCGAGGGACAGCAGCCTGCGGCGGTTTATACGGCGGGTCATGTCAGCAGATCGGGTGTACGCGAGGAAGGCGGCAAACTATCAGGAATCGAATCGAAGGGCCACCCATCAGAAAACCCGGACTGAGCGCCACTTGTTCACGCCTTCAGGACATTCTCGAGGAAGTTGTAGAGGATGTTGTTGCTTTGCTCGTTGGGCGAGTGGCCGGGACGGTTGGTCATCGCCACGCGGTTTTTGGCACCCAGCAAATCGTTGACCGCGATGCTGTGGTTGAGCGCCTCCCAGCGGCGGGGCGGATCCTCCGAGCCGCCGCTCACCAGGAAGGGGCGCGGGGCCATCAGCGCGTGCAACTCGTGCAAATCGCGGCCGGCCTTGAGCAACGCGGGATACAGGCCGCGAGCGGGATTCTCTGTCGTGGGCACTCCGCGCCTGCGCCACGGCCGCGGATGCCAGCCCAGATACCACGGCTCCCAGTAGTTCACGCTCGGGCGCGTGTCGAAAACGATGCCGGGATCCGACCACGCCGCGCACGCAAATTTTTCAAAGAGGCACGACGCAAACATCGCCCACTTGCCGCCGTAAGAGTGTCCCACGATCCCGATGCGTTGGTCATCCACCTCCGGTCGCTGCGCCAGCACGTGCCAGGCGTTGGCCGCCGCGCAACCGAGCATCGACAGGGGCTGCACCGTCGTCTTGTCGATGGAGGGATAATAGGTGGCGTACGTTTTGTTGCGTGTCGTCTCCGTGCTGCCAAGCGAGAGCGCCACGAAGCCGCGCCGCGCCAGTTGCAGCGCAAAGTCCCGGTGCGGCCGCGTGCCAAGGCCGATGGCCGTTTCCGGCTCATAAAACACCGTCACCGCCGCCGGCCGTTTGCCCCTGCCGTCGGGGATCAGCAGATATCCGGTGGTGAACTCCACCGGCGTCCACTTGAACCGCACCTTGATCTGCCGGAAATCCTCCCGTCGCGTTTCCCCCAGTACCTCCACCCGTGGTTTCGTGATCAATGCCGGCCACGCCCCCATCAGCTTCATCCAGTCGCTTCGTATTTCCGTCCGCCGCCGTGCCCAATCCGCCGGCGTCTCCGCCCTCGAGTCGTCGCTGAACCGCAACGGGGATCGATACCGGCCAAGTTTGCCCCGCCACTCCCTCGGCGGCGTAAAGATGGCGGGCGTCGCCCGTCGTTCCATCGCCATCGCCGGCCCCGCGACAGCGCCCGCCGCCGCGGTCATCAGGAACGTGCGCCGGCTGGGCTGATGCTGCATGGCCGATGAACAACAAAAAGAAACGGGCATGGCAAGCGAACTTCCAATGTTTTGGAAATCATCCGCTCCAGCCGATTGCTTTTGAAGTCCCGCCTGCCGCTTCGCCAAGCGAAGATGCGGCTCATTTCAGTCCCTCCTGTTTTTGGTGGACACCCGATCCGTCGGAGCTCACATTCCGCCGTCCGTACCAACAGATTGTTTCGTTGCCAAAACCCGATCACCGGTCTTCACCCACCGCGTCATGAAAACAACCCAGCGCAGAGGCTTCACGCTGATCGAACTGCTCGTCGTGATCGCCATCATCGCCATCCTGGCCGCGTTGCTGTTGCCTGCGTTGTCACGCGCCAAGGAACAAGGCAGGAGAGCCGTCTGCAAGTCCAACCAGCGTCAACTCACGCTGACGATCCTCATGTATTCGGGTGAGAACGAAGGCAGGTTCCCGACAGGGCTTCGCAACAATAACATGTCCCACTACACATTTATCAGCACGAAGGTGTTTGACTATCTCCGCGACAAAGGCAGCCTGTCCACCAATTCCTTCTCCTGCCCCAACAAACAGGATTGGTTTCGCATGAGCGGCGTCGGGTATCGCCTCGGCTACTACTACCTCTGGGGGCACAAGACCCCGAAA
>CAYWMH010000078.1:2090-9828 GCA_964459315.1 uncultured Verrucomicrobiota bacterium | reverse complement strand
AGCCGCCGATCTCGCCGATCATGATGATGCCGCGCGTGTCGGGGTCGTCGTTGAAAAGCTGGATGATGTCGAGATGCGTGCTGCCGGGGACGGGGTCGCCACCGATGCCAACGCAGGTCGACTGGCCGAGGCCGTTGCAGGTGAGCTGCCACACCGCTTCGTAGGTGAGCGTGCCGCTGCGGCTGACGACGCCGATGTCGCCCGCCTTGTGGATGTAGCCGGGGGCGATGCCGATGCGGCAGCCGCCGTGGGAATCGTCGCCGGTGCCGGGGGTGACAACGCCGGGACAGTTCGGTCCGATGAGCCGGGTGGGCGACCCGGCAAGCGCGGCCTTGACCTCGATCATGTCGCGCACCGGGATACCCTCGGTGATCGCCACGACCAACTCGAGCCCGGCATCGACCGCCTCAAGGATGGCGTCAGCGGCGAAGGGCGGCGGCACGAAGATCGCTGATGCGGTGGCGCCGGTTTCGCGGGCGGCCTCGGCGACGCCGTCGAAGATCGGGACGGTGTCCTCAAAGGTCTGCCCGGACTTGCCGGGGGTGACGCCGGCAACGACCTGGGTGCCGTACTCGAGGCTGAGCTGGGTGTGCCGGCCGCCGAAGCTGCCGGTGATGCCCTGTACGAGGACCTTGGTGTCTGGTTTGACGAGAATGGGCATGTTGTTGAAAAACTGGGTATGGGTTACGCGGCGGCCTCGGCGACAACTTTTTTGGCGGCCTCGGCCATGCTGTCCGCGCCGATAAGGGTGAGACCGGAGTCGGCGAGGGTCTTGCGGCCGGCGACGACGTTGTTGCCCTCGAGCCGGACGACGAGCGGCAGCTTGAGTTGCGTGGCCTCAGCAGCCGCGACGACGCCTTCGGCGATGGTGTTGCAGTTCATGATGCCACCGAAAATATTGACCAGGATCGCCTTGACGTTGGGATCCTTGAGGACGATCTGGAACGCCGCCGTCACCTGCTCCGTCGAGGCGCTCCCGCCGACGTCGAGGAAGTTGGCCGGTTCGCCTCCGTAATGCTTGATGGCGTCCATCGTGGCCATGGCCAGGCCGGCGCCGTTGACGAGGCAGGCGACGTTGCCGTCGAGCTTGATGTAGTTGAGGTCAAACTTGCTTGCCTCGACCTCCAACTCGGCCTCCTCGTTGAGGTCGCGCATTTCGGCGATGTCTTTGTGCCGGTGCAGCGCGTTGCCGTCGATGGAAATCTTGGCGTCGACGGCGGCGATTTTTTGGGTGCCGTCCGGGCTCTCGACGACGCAGAGCGGGTTAATCTCGACCATCGTGGCGTCGCACTCCCACCAGGTTCTGTACACGCCGGCGATGAGCTTGGCCCCGGAGTGGATGAGTTTGCCATGAAGGCCAAGCGCCTTGGCCAGGTTGCGGGCCTGGTACGGTTGCAGGCCAAGCAGGGGATCGACCTGCAACTTGACGATGGCGTCCGGGTTCGTCTCGGCGACCTCCTCGATGTCGACGCCGCCCTCGCGGCTGGCCATGATGAGCGGCCGGGAGGTCTCGCGGTCGAGCAGCACGGCGAGATAAAACTCATCGACGATCTTCTCGCCGCTGGCGACGAGCAGGGTGTGCACCTGCCGCCCGGCCTCCCCGGTTTGCTTGGTGACGATCGTGTTGCCGAGCATGGCCTTGGCCTTTTCGTGGACATCCTCGGCCGACTTGCAGAGGTGCACGCCGCCCTTGAAGCCGTCCTTGAACACGCCTTTGCCCCGGCCGCCGGAGTGGATCTGGATCTTGAGCACGACCATCTCCTGCCCTTCGGCGAAAAGTTTTTCGGCGATCGCGCGCGCTTCGTCAGCGTTAGTACACGGCTCCCCCCCAGGGACTTCGACCCCGTGGCGGGCAAGCAGTTGCTTGGCTTGATATTCGTGAAGGTTCATCTCTCCCAGTCGCCGAAACGGCGGCCGGAATGTTTACGGCCAAGCGGACGGGGAATCAAGTGCGCAAGGTTTCCTGTAAAATATTTTCAAAAAAAAATTGCATAATCACAGAGATGTGCCAAATATTTACGGGACGATGCGTTGTCCGTTGAGGTGAAACCCGCAATAAACCGCGCGCGTAATTGATTGGATCGCGTGAAATTTTAAAACACGCTTCCATTAAAAAACGAAATTGAGCAATGAGCAAGAAGAAGCAATTAGCTAATGAGGAATGGGATTTTTCCGTCTTAGAAAAAGCCCCGCGAACCCTGATTCACCGCGCCCTACAATGGGAGCTGGATCGGGAACTGGGGAGCGGCCGCGAGCCGTTCCTG
Organism: uncultured Verrucomicrobiota bacterium; assembly: GCA_964459315.1. GTDB lineage: Bacteria > Verrucomicrobiota > Verrucomicrobiia > Limisphaerales > UBA1096 > UBA1096. The sequence goes on along the minus strand of CAYWMH010000078.1, from coordinate 7,564 downwards.
AAAACGGCGGAGTGCCGCCGGGCCTTGGCGTCTGGCAAAGGGCAGGGCAGCGCCTCGGGCGTGGTCGAGCTGGGCAAGGCCAGTGACAAGACCATACCGTTTGAGGAGTCGCACAACTTCCGCATCGACTGGTCCCAGCCCCGGGAGGAGTTGATCAACCAGTTCGGCCAATGGCTGGACAAGCAGGAGAAGAGCGGCCGCTTGATCCGGAAGCCGACCCTGGGCAAACCGCGGCAGCCGCTGACGATGCTACGCAAGATGTCCATCGTGCGGCTCAAGGCCAACGGCTACTCGCTTCGCAGTGCCACGGCCAATTTCACCGACAAGAAACGGTACGTCGAGAGCCTCCACAAGATCAACTGGACCACGGCATCGCGCGAGGTGGCCAATGCGATGACGCGCCGCCGCGGGACTCTTAAGTCGCTTGAGCGGACGATGGGTGGCAAGAACTGGAAGACCGGCGTCTACCGGGGCGTGTAGTCCCCATCACAAAGAACTTTTAATGTCTGGCGGGGACGCTTCCCCGTCGGACATTTTTCTTGCCGCCATAACCCAGCCGAGGCAGAGGCGGCGCACCGGCTTGAAGAGGTTGGCCACCGAGCAGGCGTGGTTCACCGCGAGGCTGACCAGCGCCGTGTAAACCCGTTCCGGTAGCCGCCGCCCGAGGTTGCCGACCTGCGTGTCGAGGAACATCTGCGCCATCGTGGTCCAGTTGTTGCCCCGGCGAATCTCATCGAGAATCTCGAAGTCGGCCTCCTCAAGCAGGTGCCGCAGGCCGTGGAGCGTGTACCGGTAGTAATCGTGGGGCTCCTCGTGCAGCGGCCACGTCATCGGGGCGGAGAGAATCAGGATGCCGTCCGGCTTGAGGACGCGTGCCATCTCCGGGATGACGATTTCCGGCTGCCGCACATGCTCAAGCATCTGGGTGCTGACGACCGTGTCAAACGTCCCCTCGCGGAACGGCAGCACCATGCTGTCGGAGAAAAAATCGGCGCGGGTCGAGTCGCCGTACGACCCCTCCATAGTTACCGGCCAATCGGTGCCGTAATAGCGGCTGTCTCGCTGCGCCAACAGGCTTTCGTACGGCTTCATGCCGCAACCAACGTCGAGCAGCCTTCCCGGCTTCACGCGATGCCGCAACTCCCTGAGCGCCTGCACGATACTCACCCGCTCGAGGTAGTGCGGGCGGTGCTTCCCGGGGTGCAGGAACTCCCGCTCCACGGCGGTGGTCTCCTTGGCTTGGTCACTCATTTCGTCGGGTGCAGCCGCTTGGCCAGAGGCGCGTCATTAGACCAAACGGCAGCCGGTCGGAAAAGTAAAACGGCCGCTTGGCAAAGTGCTCGCCCGAGACGCGCGGCTCGTCGGCGATGCGATGCACGAATGCATCGAACACGCGGAAGTACTCCGCCTCGCAGTGGCGCGCGGTGAGCGCCCGGGCCTCGGCGCGCGCTTGGCCAAGCGCGCGCTCCGGCTTGGCCAGGATGGCCTGCAGCTTGGCTGCCGCCTGCCCGAAGTCAAACGCATCCCAGACGAATTGGCCGCCAAGCCGGGCCGAGTATTCGTCGCCGCCGCTGCCGATCGCCGGGCAGAGCGGCAGCACCCCGGCGCTGAACGCCTCGAGCATCGAGATCGGCAACCCTTCGTAATCGCTGACGCTCGTGATGAAATCCCACCCGCTCAAAACCGCACTGTAATCGTCGCCCGACTTCCGCCCGTGAAACACCGTGCGACCGCTTGGCAACTGTCGCTCAAGCCACGCCCGCCTTGGGCCGTCGCCGAGCAACTCGAGACGAAAATCGATGCCGGCTGACTCGAGCGCCTTGGCCAGGCCGGGCAGACGCTCGACCCGTTTTTGCTCCGACTGCATCCGGCCGATCCAGCCGATGACCACCGTGCGCTTGGCCAGAGGCGGACGCTCCGGCATCGCCGTCAATCCGTCCACCGGGTAAGGGATCAACTCAACGCGGTTCGCCTTGGCCAAGTCCGGCAGGCAGCCGGACACGATCTCGACAAGCGCGTTGCTCACGCACAAGACTCCGTCGAGGAGACCGCGTTGGGTCTCGAGGTGGGTTTGCAGCCCGGGCCAGTCCGAGTGCAGCAGGCCGACTCGCCGCTTGGCCGGCATCAGATCCGCGAGAAACTGCAGCCCCCACATGTTGTGACAGACCGCCACCGAGTCGTTGAAACGGTCGGAGTGTCCCTCAAACTTGGCACGCATCGAGCGGATGGTTTGGCTCCCGCCGAAGCCAAGCCCGATGATGTTGGACTCGTCAAAATCGTCCGGCTCGAACGCGAACAGGAATCCGGGCTCGTGGCCCCGCTTGGCATCCGAGGCGTGATGCCGCTTTAGGATCGATTGCACCCCTCCCAAGCTTCGGTAATAGGTAAAAAAATGAGAGAGGCGCATTACGGGGCCAAGCGCTTGGCTTGGGGTGCGGATGGTTGGGGCGCGCCGGGCGATGAGTCAACCGAAACCGCCAAAAGTTCCGAAAACATTAAGAATAATTGGATTTTTAGGCCAAATCGTCGATTTCAAATATTTTCAAAAATGTACTGACAATGTATTGACAATGTATTGGCATGGCGTATTTTTCGTCCAGCGGAGATGGATTTCGACTGGGTAGACATGCCGTTTGAGTGGGAAGGATTGGCCCCGAAGGACGTGGAGGAGTCGTTCGAGGATCCTTTTTCCTGCAAGTTGTTGCCCGACTCACCCCGTTACGCCGGGGAGTCGCGGTACTTCAATCTGGGCATGGCCTCGTCGGGCTACGGGATTTACAGCGTCTATAGAACCAACGGCAAACAGATTCGCGTGGTGATGGCGAGGGGTTTCACGGAGGATGAAACCTTTTTCTATCAGCGGAAAATGAGTCAACGGATCGGATGAGCCATGGTGCGACGGATGAAACAAAACCGGAATGAACCAGATCAGCGATTGGGAAGAAGTGCCGCCGTTCGACGGGGAAGCAGCAGAGGCCGCCTACTGGGCGGACACCGGCGTTGCGCCGAGGTTGATGGAACTGGCGCTGGCGCAGAGCGGCGACGGTATCGAGTCGGTCACCATCTCGTTGCGGATGGATCCGCGGATGCTCTCGAAGATCAAGCGACTGGCACGGTCGCGGTACCTCGGCTATCAAAGCATGATCAAGCAATGGATGAGTGAACGGTTGGAACAGGAGACAAAGGATCAATGAAACAGTTGAAGAGAAACAGAACGGCGCGGCGTGGGTTCACGCTGGTGGAACTGCTGGTTGTTATCGTGATCATCGGCATTCTTGCGGGACTGGTGGTGGGCCTGAGCGGCACGGCCAGCTACAAGATGCGAGAGTCGCGCACCCGGGCGGAACTGGTGGCGATTGAGACGGCGATCGAGGCGTACAAGGCCAAGTTCGGCCACTACCCGCCATGCAACCCGGACGATCCGGCGCTTAACTCGCTTTACTACGAGTTGACCGGTGCTCTCTACAGCCCCGCCCGAAAAACCTTCCGCGATCCGATGTCGGGAAATGTGATGAGCTTGAAGATGATAGAGGAGCATTTCGGTGTGGAGGGCTTCATCAACACCGCACGCAATGAGACGGAGTTGAAAACCTTCTTTGAGCCCAACCCGAAAACCGTTCGTCATATCAGTGAGGAACATGATGATGATGATGAGGGGCATGGCCATGAGGAACATCATCCGGATGAGGTGCATATTCTTTGCGCTCCGGTGCCATGGCCGCTGAATCGCGACGACCAACCGGTTCGGCATCATGGCAAGGTGGCCAAGGGCGTGAATCCGTGGCGCTATGTGACCGGCAAGCCGGTGGTGAACAACATCGGCAAGTTCGACCTGTGGGCCGAGATCGTCGTGGGCGACGAGGTGCTGGTTATCAGCAACTGGCGCAATGAGACTTTCTCCAAGGATAAACTTTCGAGATACTACAAAAAGAAAAAACGGTGACCTGACTTTTGAACAACAAACGAACCATGAAAATGAACAAAACGAATCCCGACATTGCGCCGGCCACGAGCGGTTTCACCCTTGTCGAATTGCTGGTAGTGATCGGCATCATCGCGATCCTGGCCGCAATGATCCTACCGACGCTTGGTAAGGCCAAAGACTCGGCCAAGAAGGCGCAGGTTCGCAGTGAGATGCAGAATATTTCAGGTGCGGTGCGAGCTTATGAGGCAGAGTACAGCCGGTTCCCGATCCCGACGCAGATCACGGATCAGCTAAAAACACCGGATTACACCTACGGCACCATGCACATGATCGGCAACTCAGCCCGGCGCCTGACCAATCCCAAGGACGAGTTGCTCCCGAAGATTGCCACCTCGGGCCGCGTGCAGGTAAGCAACGCTGAATTGGTGGCGATTCTTCGGGCGCAGGAAAAATTCCGCAACGGCCGACCGACCTCGAACCGGAACCACCGGATGAACCCGAAGAAGGTGAACTTTCTCAACGCCAAGGACGTGACCTCTACGACGCTCGGCGGGGTGGGGAGCGACGGCGTGTTCCGCGATCCTTGGGGCAGCCCGTACATCGTCACGGTGGATGCAAATTACGACGGCAAAACAATTGATGCATTTTACGGACAACGTTCTGTGTCAGCGGCAGAAAGAAACGAAGGATTAAATGGTTTGACTCGGGTAAAGGGCGGGTATCAAGCCAACGCGCCGGTGCTGGTCTGGTCCCTCGGCCCCGACGGGCTGGCCAGCGCGGATGAGAAGGCGAACCAGGGGACCAACAAGGACAATATCCTGAGCTGGCAGTGACCTTGGCCAAGCGGGGACGATGACATGAATGATTCACGCACCAACCGGTGGCAAGCCGCAACGGCTGGCCAAGCGCTTGGCCAAGCGCGGTGGGCCGGCCAGGGTGCGATCACCTTGCTCGAGTTGCTGGTGGTCATCGGGATCATTGCCCAGTTGACGAGCAATTCACAGCCGGCGATGCAGGGGCTCGGCCGCAGCGCCACCCAGAAGGGCGCGACGCGCCAACTGGTGGAGGACATACGGTACGCCCGGCAGATCGCGTTGCGCAACCGCTCGACCGTGTACGTCGTCTTCACCCCCACCAACATCTGGGAGATCATCAAGGACGTGGATCGCGAACAGTTGCCGCCGCGCAAGAAGGATCCGCGCCTGCTTTCGCTCACCAACATGCTGGAGAAACAGTTCAGCGGCTACGCCGTCATGTCGATGCGCTCAGTCGGCGATCAGCCCGGGCGGAGCCACCCCAACTACCTCACCGAGTGGAAGCGGCTGCCGAAGGGCATGCTGATAGCCCCGTACAAGTTTATGGCGTGGCGCAAGGGCGTGCACGAATACAAGCTTGGCAATGAGTACGACGACGGATTCCTCCGGGATCACTTTTTCGGGCATCCGCCCCAGCCGGCGTTGATTCCGTTCCCGCTGGCCGACAGCAGCCCGGCCCGGCTGCCGCACATCGCGTTCAACTCATGGGGGCAACTGGTCAAGCGGGACGGCTT
>CAYWMH010000078.1:0-2080 GCA_964459315.1 uncultured Verrucomicrobiota bacterium | reverse complement strand
GATCATCCCGCTGGTCGAGGGCAGTGTGTTTCATGAGCGGGATCGTTTTGGCAACTATCGGCCCACGAGGCCGGACGTGGTGGCCACCGGCGGGTTCAGCGACCTGGCGGAACAGTGGTACCACACGAGGATTCGCGTGAACCACCTCACCGGCCGAGCCCAAGTGGAGACCGATCCCGGCCTGGAGGTGGGCAGCTTAAAATGACCCCGCGCAAACATAATGCGCCGTGGCGCCGGGCCGGTTTCACCATCATTGAGCTGGTGATCTGCTTGGGCATCATCGCCTTTGCGCTGGTCGCCATCATCGGCGTGCTGCCGATCGGCATCAACGTCCAGAAGGACAACCGCGAGGAGACCATCATCAACCAGGACAGCCTGTACTGGATGGAGGCGATCCGCAGCGGTGCCACCGGGATGAACCACCTGACCAACCACATCGCGTTCATCGAGATACGAAATTCCAACTCACAAGTGTATCGCTGGGAACCAGTACCGGCGGCGGCCGGGGACAGCCACATTGAGCTGCCCAGGGGGGTGCAGGGAGCGGCCATCATCGGGCTGCTTAGCCTGCCGGTGCAGGCTGACCTGGTGGGGCCGCTCACAGTCAGGAATTGGCCGCAGGTGGACACCCAATCCGGCGAGTACAATCGGATCCGGGCCAAGGTGCGCGCGATCAGCGGCAGCGCGGTGGACAAGGGCGAGGCCGCCAAGGAGATGGCATTTTCCTATCGCCTGACTTCTGAGGTAAGGCCGATCCGCACAATGGGAGACTGGGGGAACCTGTCTGACAACCCGCTCGCAATGGACGCCAACCGGTTCCGTAAGCTGAACTTTTACGAGATCAAGCTGACCTTTCACTGGCCGGAATATGCCTTTGGCGGGGAAGAGCGGCCGGGGCCGAACAGTAAAGTGTTTCGCACCGTGGTTGCCGGTCGGCTCGTCAACCGCAGCCTGTTTAACCCGATCGAACCGGTGACCGGCCGATTTCAGGAGGACATCACCTCACCGTTTTTCTTTTTTGAGCCGAACCGGTACAGCGTGCCCAAGGGGGTCGTGAGTCAATGATCAGCAGAAAGGACAACACCCGCACGCGAATCCGCAACAGTCGGGCGTTCACCCTTCTGGAGTTGATGGTGGCCGTGTCGGTGATGACGCTCGTCATCTACACGCTGTACGCATTGTTCAACCAGACACAGATGGCCCTGCGAAAAAACGCCGCCCAGGTGGATGTGAATGAGGCAGGCCGAGCCGCGATGGAGATGATTGTGCGCGAGTTGTCGCAAATGGAGGTCAGCGGCTATCCAGCCTTCATCGATCCGCAGACTCGCCTGACCTATTCCGGCAGCAAAAGTTTCCACTCACGCATCACGCCGGGCAACACACCGCTGCTGTTAGCCTACCAGTCGGACGCCCTGACCCCGGAGGGGGATGACGAAGACCTGGCCGAGGGGTTCCGCACAAACATCCTGCAGGATTTCACTTTCACCGGTCGCGGTGACTCCGGATTTTTCGTGACCAGTTACAGGGTGATCGGCGCGGCCGACGGCATCGGCATGCTGGCCCGTTACCGGACCAACGGCACCCTGCGCGTCACCGCGTCTGGCCAAGTGCTGACTAACAAGACAGAAATCTTCAACCGTTACTTCTTTGACACGACGACCTACGCCGACTCCGACTGGTTTCAGCCGATTGCCGACGGGGTTATCCACCTGCGGATCTCGCCGTACGACCGGTTGGGTCGTCCGCTTGGCCACGGCAGCCTGTACTACGATCCGCTTGGCCTGAACCTCGAGCGGCGTGACGCGGCTGGCCAATTGCTTTTTCCTCCCAAAGATCCCGACGCCCCCCAACCCCCGGTGGACGGAACGCTGATGGAGGATCGCGACGGGCAGAGCCAGGTTCAGTTTTACGGGGCGTTGCCGGATTATTTCGACTTGGAAATGGCGGTGGTGGAGCCGCAGGTGCTGAAGCAGGTGCGGGCCCTGCCGAAGGCGGCGCAGGCCAACTTTCTCGGTCGGCAGATCGGCAAGGTGACCCTCTTCAGGCAGCGGATTCCCATCCGTGACATGAAAAGAACCGT
>CAYWMH010000077.1:8008-9884 GCA_964459315.1 uncultured Verrucomicrobiota bacterium | reverse complement strand
GGCCGACTGGCACGACGCGTTCCTTGTTGCCCTTGCCGATCACTTGGATAAAGCCGGCGTCGAGCCTCAATTGCTCGAGCCGCAGGCCGCGCAGCTCGGCCAGGCGAAGGCCGGAGGCGTAGCACAATTCCAGCATCGCGTGGTCGCAGAGGCTCGACGGGGTCACCGGCTCGGTCGGGCGCAGCAAGCGCTCGATCTCCGCGTTGGTAAGCGCTTTGGGCAGACGTTTCCAGCGGCGGGGCAGGGTGAGGTTCTCAGCGACGTTGGCCGGGAGGAACTGTTCTTGCACGCAGAACCGGTAAAACGCCTTGAGTGCGGCTATTTCGAGGTAAAGGCTTTCGGTGCTGAGCTTGGCCGGTTCGCTGCGCGGACGTCCGCGTTTTTTTGGCGTGTCGTCGGGGGGCGGCTCCGGGCTGTCGCGCCGGTGGCTGAGGTAGTCGAGCAGGTGTTGCAGCTCGTCATCGTTCCAGCGGGAGTGTGGCTGTGCGGCGGCCCAGTCGGCGAATCGGTTCAGGATGGCTCCGTAGGCTTTCTGTGTGTGCTCGGACTGGCCCCGCTCATGGCGGAGGTATTGGCCGAACTCCTCGATCAATGCCTGCATCTCCCGGCCGCGATGCTATGTGCGATTTGGCCTTGCGGTCAACGGGCTAGGCCGTATCGTTCGCGCACCTTGAGGTTTCACCTATCCATGTTGTTAGCCGGGACGCTGGCCGCCGCCACCGCCGCCCAGGCCTGCCGGTACACGGTGCGGGACGTCGGCTTTGCGGACCTGGGCAGCGAGCAGTACACGTTTTTCTGTTTCATTGACGGCCAAGTGCCGGCCGGGCAGGCGGATCGCCTTGGCCAGGCGTCGTCGGTATTGCTCAGCGATGCCAATGTTCGGTACGAACTGGTCGACTTGGCCAAGGGTGACCACCCGCAGGCCAAGCGCTTGGCCAAGAGGACGCCGGGCGTGCCTGTGGGCCTGCTGCGGTCGCCTGATGGTAAACTGGATCGAACGATTCAATTCCCCGCCGCCACACCGGACAACCCGGAGTGGGCGTTCCTGTCGTCTGTCGTCGTGTCGCCAGCCAGGGAGGAACTCATCAAGAAACTTATTCCGGCTTATGCCGTGATCCTGTTTGTCGAGGGCAGCGACGCGGCGCAAACCAAGCGCGCCCGTGAGGCGGTGGACGGCGCGATCAAGGCGATCACGCCGCTGCTTCCGGAGATGCCCAAGCCGGTGGATCATCCGCCGGAGGTTGTTGTTGTTTCGGCCAAGCGCATGGCCGATGAATCGGTGTTGCTGTGGAGCCTTGGCCTCGATGACAGGGCGGTTCCTGAGCCGCAAGCCATAGTGCTGATGGGGCGAGGCCGTAGGGTGGGCCAGCCATTGCGTGGTGGCCTGATCACACGTACAGCTCTGCAAGAGGCATTGGCTGTGGTGGGGCAGGACTGTGAATGTGGGCTCGACCGGGTGTGGATGCAGGGCGAAAGCTTCCCACTGTCGTGGGGACGGGAGGAGCGGAAGGCGTCCTACGCCGCGCTTGGGTTCGATCCGGACAACCCGCAGGTGAAGGCCGAGATGAGCCGCATCATCACGCGCGGCCCGAACTCGCGGCCAAGCGGCACGACGCAAACCGCGTCGAGTAACTTCGACCAGTTGGCGCTGGGGTACAGCGAGGAGTTGATTGAGTTCGAACCCGAGCCACAACCACCCGCGCCCGTACCGCCGACGGAACCGGAACTGAAAGCAGTTGTCGAGCCGGAGATTGAAGAGGAGCCGCCGAAGCCGCAAGCCGTGGCGCAAACCATCAGTCGCACGCTGATCCTCATGGCCGTCGCGACCCTGGTCGGGGGTGGATTGATCCTGCTGCGAAGTCGAGGGAACTGATGA
>CAYWMH010000077.1:0-7908 GCA_964459315.1 uncultured Verrucomicrobiota bacterium | reverse complement strand
ACATTTTGCGAGAGGTTGGGTTTCGGAAACTGAACGCCTTGTTTTCGCTGTTGGGCCTGACGCTGGCGGTGACCATCGTGGCGGCGTCGCAACTGTTGGCCGAGGCGGACGAACGCGAGACTCGCCGGGTAACCCGCGACATGGGTTTTAACCTGCGGCTGATTCCGTCCAAGACCGACCTGGGGCAGTTTTACCGGGATGGCTTTTCGCGGCACGCGATGGAGGCCACGACGCTTGATCGGCTGGCGACTCAGTTGACGAACAACGTCTCGTTTAACCACCTCGTCGGCTCGCTGCGCCGCGACTACACCATCAATGGGCAGAATATCCTTCTCGTTGGCCTGTCGAAAACCTTTGTCGCGCCGGGGCAGGGAAAGAAGCCGATGGGGTTCGAAATCAAGGAGGGCACGATCCACATCGGCTCCGAGATTGCCCGCTCGCAGGAATTGAAAAAAGGGGATGCAATGCACGTCGGCGTGCGGCGCTTCACCGTGGCAAACGATCCGATCGAGACCGGCACGCCGGACGACATCACGATTTTTGCGCGGCTCGATGATGCCCAGTCGATCCTCGGGTTGAGCGGCAAGATCAACGAGATCGAGGCGATCGACTGTCTCTGCCTGACGGCCGACGAGGATCCGCTGGCGATTCTGCGCAAGGAGATCGGCGGCATCCTGCCGGAGGTGCAGGTGGTGCATCAGCGGACGCTGGCTGACGCGCGCGCCAAGCAGAGGCAGACCCGCGAGAAGGTCAACGACGTGGTGTTGCCGTCGGTGCTGGTGGCCGGCGCGGTTTGGGTGGCGCTGCTGGCGGTGCTCAACGTGCGCGACCGGCGGCAGGAGATCGGCATCCTGCGCGCGCTCGGCAAGGGCGGCGGGCGCATCGCTGGACTGTTCCTCGGCAAGGCGGTGCTGCTTGGATTTGTGGCCGCGGCGCTCGGCGTGGCGCTCGGAACTTGGGTGGTGCTGGAGTTTGGGCCGTCGCTGTTCCCGGTGACGAAGAAGGCAATTCAGGCCAGTTCAACGCTCGCGTGGCAGTTGCTCGTGGCGACGCCGGTGTTCGCGGCGTTCGCAAGTTTCATCCCGGCGATGCTCGCGGTGTCGCACGACCCGGCAGAAACCTTACGGGAGGATTGACGATGATACGCTGCGACGACGTCACGAAAACTTTCCGCAAGAACGGCGCCGAGGTCGTGAGCCTCGACCGGTTCACGGCGGAGATTGCCGAGGGGGAGTTTGTTGCCGTGCGCGGGCCAAGCGGTTCCGGCAAGACCACGCTGTTGCTCACGCTCGGCGGCATGCAGCGGCCAAGCGCCGGTGCGGTGCAGTTCGGCGGACGCGACCTGTACGGCCTGCCGTCGGCGGAACGGGCGCGGCTACGATCGGGCGAGATCGGGTTCGTGTTCCAGATGTTCCACCTCGTGCCGTACCTCGATCTGCTCGGCAACGTGCTGCTGGCTGCGCCGGGCAGGCCAAGCTATGACGAGCGCGAACGAGCCGCCGGGTTGCTGGATGAACTCGGCTTGGCCAAGCGGGCCAGCCACCGCCCGGGCGAACTCAGCGCCGGGGAACGCCAGCGCCTGGCCGTGGCCCGGGCATTGCTGAACCGGCCGAAACTGATTTTGGCCGACGAGCCAACCGGCAATCTCGACCCGGAAAACGCCGCCGAGGTGATCCGGCATTTGGCCGCGTTTCACCGGGATGGCGGGACCGTGGTGCTGGTTACCCACGGTACGGCAGCGGACGAGCACGCCGGGCGAATCCTGCGGCTCGAGCAGGGCCGGCTTGTCGCGGATTGATGGGTTGTTAGCGCCGACTTCGGCTGGTAGCTTTTCGGCATGGAAGCGGTTCCGTTAATCTTAATCGGCATCGCCTTGAGCGCCACGTGTGGGTTTCGTGTATTTGTACCGCTGCTTGCGGTCAACATCGGCGCGCGCGCGATGAAAGCCGACGGCGAACCTCGAATTGAGTTGGCGGACGGGTTCGTCTGGATGGGAAGCGACATCGCACTGTTGATTTTTCTGGTCGCGTCGATCGTTGAGATCGGCGGCTACTACGTTCCCTGGATCGACAACCTGCTCGACAGCATCGCCAGCCCGGCGGCTGTCATCGCCGGGACGCTGATTACCGCCTCCGTTATCACCGGCATGGAGCCGTGGCTGCAATGGGTGCTCGGTCTGATTGCTGGCGGGGGCACAGCCGGCGCGGTGCAGGCGGCGACGGTGGTGACGCGCGCCTCGTCGACCGTCACCACCGGCGGCTTGGGAAACCCTGTCGTGGCCACTGTTGAGACGAGCGGCGCCTTCCTCGGCTCGGCGCTGGGTATTCTTGCTGCACCGATTGCCGTCGGCGTGTTTGTCCTGCTGCTTGCGAGCGGTTTATGGATTTGGTTGTGGCGCAGGAAACGCAAACTGGCCGAGGCGACCTGACAGATGAACCGGTTGAGCGCCAGATTCCTGTTCGTCGCCGCGTGCGTGGCGGTTTCCGTCCCGGGCATGGAGGCAAGCGACCATTGGGCGTTCAAGCCGGTCGTCCGCCCCAGCGTGCCGGCGGCGAGGGATGCCGCTTGGCCACGCGGCGCGAAGGATCAATTCATAATGGCCGAGCTACGCGAAAACGGGATGCGCCCGGCCAGCCGCGCCGACCGCCGGACGCTGATCCGCCGGGTGACACTCGACCTGACCGGCCTGCCGCCGTTGCCGGGGGAGGTGAAGGCGTTCGTCGCGAATGAGTCGCCGGATGTGTACCGGCAACTCGTCGGTCGGCTGCTGTCGTCGCCTCGCTTTGGTGAGCGCTGGGGGCGGCATTGGCTCGACGTGGCGCGTTACGCAGACACCAAGGGCTATCTCGCCGGGAACCAGGCGCGGCTGTTCACCCACTCGTACACTTACCGGGACTACGTCATCGACGCCTTCAACGCCGACCTGCCGTACGACCGGTTTGTCATCGAGCAACTTGCTGCGGACAAGCTCGACCTTGGCGACGACAAGCGTCCGTTGGCCGCGATGGGGTACCTCACGCTGGGCCGCCGATTTTTGAACAACCCGCACGACATTATCGACGACCGCATCGACGTCGTCACCCGCGGCATGATGGGGCTGACCGTCAGTTGCGCCCGCTGCCACGACCATAAATATGACCCGATCCCGATGGCCGACTACTACTCGCTCTACGGGGTGTTCGCTAGCAGCCACGAGCCGGGCGACAAACCGTTCATCAGCGACGCGATGGATCCGGCCCAGAGGGCTGCGTTCGAGGAGGAACGGCGGGATCGCAAGGACAAGCTGGAGAACTTCAAGCGCAAGCAGTTCGCCCGTGTCCGCGAGCAGGTCAAGCAGCAGTCCGGCGACTACATTTGGGCCGCGCACCGAGCCGCGAAGATCGAGGCCGGCAAGGTCGACGAACTCGCCCGCAAGGCCAAGCTCGACCCCGAGGTGACACGCCGCTGGATGCGTCATTTGGCCAAGCGGCGGGAGAGCGGTGACCCGGTGTTTGCCGCCTGGTTCGCCTTGGCCAAGCCGGGCACCGAGCCGTTGGTCAAGGCGCACCCGGCCGTGCGGGAGGCGCTTGGCGGGGCCGAGTCGCTGGAGTCGGCCGCCAAGGCTCTTGGCCAACTGCTGCACAAGGCCGGTGAAGACCAGCCAAAACTGCGCGAGGTCATCTACTCCGACGCCTCCCCAGCCAAGCTGTCGGAAGGCGACGTGCTGCGCATCATGGACGTTAAGGGCCGGGAGGGCATCCGCTCCCGCAAACGCCGTTTCGACGAACTGGAGGGTGAGCATCCCGGCGCGCCCAACCGGGCGATGGTGCTGCTCGACAACGCTTCGCCGCACAATCCACGGATTTTCCTCAGGGGCAACCCGGGCGCGAAGGGCGATGAGGTTCCGAGGCGATTCCTTGCCGTTTTGTCGGAGGGGGATCGGGAGCCGTTTGTTGGCGGCAGCGGTCGCCTCGAGATGGCACGAGCCGTCGCCGATTCGCAAAACCCGCTCACCGCTCGCGTGATGGTCAACCGCGCCTGGCAGCGGCTGTTCGGCAGCGGGCTGGTCACCACGCCAAGCGACTTTGGCGTGCGGGCCGAACCGCCGTCACACCCGGAACTGCTCGACTGGCTGGCGGCGGAATTCGTGGACAGTGGCTGGTCGGTCAAGGCGCTGATTCGTGGCATCGTCACCTCCAGCACCTATTGCCAGGGCGAGACGCTGCACCCGGAATACGCTGGGCGCGATCCCGACAACCGGCTGCTTTGGCAGATGAACCGCAAGCGGTTAGACTTCGAGGCGATGCGCGACTCGGTGTTGAGAGTGTCCGGCGCGCTCAGTTTCCGGCAGGGCGGCCGATCGGTTCGCATCGACGACGACCCGGAAGCCAATCGCCGTGCGGTGTACGCCTTCGTGAACCGTCAAAACCTGCCGAACCTGTTCCGGACTTTCGACTTTGCCGGCCCGGACACGACCTGTCCGCAGCGCTTCACGACCACCGTGCCGCAGCAGGCGTTGTTCCTGCTGAACAGCCCATTCATCGAGGCGCAGGCCAAGCGCTTGGCCAAGCGGGATTCGGTGCGAGCGGTCGAGGGAGAGGGCCGCATCCGCGTCATGTACCGCTTGGCTTACCAAAGGGAACCGTCGCCGCAGGAGCTGCACTTGGCCAAGCGCTTTGTCGACGAGTTCCTCCCGCGCGCAGTCGCTTGGGAACGGCTTGGCCAAGCGCTGTTGGTCTCCAACGAAATGATGTTCGTCGATTAACGGTGAAAAAGGAGGCGCGAACTGAGATTCCCCGCAAGGCCGTCTATCGGCTATCGGTGTACCTGCGGTGTCTGCATCGGCTGGAGAACAACGGCATCCATACCGTCTCAAGCGAGGTGCTGGCACGGGCGGCCGGTCTCAAGTCCACCCAGTTACGGAAGGACCTGACTTACTTCGGGCAGTTCGGCACACGCGGGCTCGGCTACGACGTGAAGCAACTCATCGGGATGATCTCCGAGCGGCTCGGCACCAACAGCCTGCAGCCGGTGGTGATCGTTGGCATTGGTAACCTCGGGCGCGCGTTGTTGAGCTACCGGGGATTCGAGCGGGAGGGGTTCGGGATCGTCGGTGCGTTCGATGCCCGGCCCGAGCTCTGCCCGGCCGGAGGTCTGCCGGTGCCGGTGCAGCCGATGGAGGCGCTCCCCGGGGTGATCAACGGGCACGTGGTGAAGATGGCCGTGCTCTGCGTCCCGCCGTCCGCCGCGCAGGAGGTGGCCAACCAGTTGATCGAGTACGGTGTCGTGGCGATTCTCAACTTCGCCCCGATCGTGTTGTCCCTGCCGGACGAGGTGACTGTCAACAACGTCAACCTCGCCATGGAACTTGAGAATCTCAGCTACTTCGTAAACGAGTGACGCATTGTCACTTCGCTTTCGGCTTTTCCTGCTGTGGGACGCGGAGGTTGATGTGCAGGTCGCGCAGTTGCCTCGGCTCGGCGGTGCCGGGGGCATCGCTCATCAGGTCTGCGCCCTTGGCCGTCTTCGGGAAGGCGATCACTTCGCGGATGCTTTCCGCGTTGCACAGCATGGCGATGAGCCGGTCGAAGCCAAGCGCGATGCCGCCGTGCGGCGGTGCGCCAAACCGGAACGCCTCAAGCATATAGCCGAACCGTTCCTGCGCCACATTGGGCGGGATCTGCAGCACCTCCTCAAAGATGGTTTTTTGCAACTCGCGCTGGTGGATACGGATCGAGCCGCCGCCCAGTTCGACACCGTTGACGACGATGTCGTAATGCTGTCCGCGTACCGCCTTGGGGTCGCTGGTCAGCTTCGGGATGTCCTCCGGTACCGGCGAGGTGAACGGGTGATGGCCGGAGAACCAGCGGTTCATTTCCTTGTCGAACATCAGCAGCGGGAAGTCGACGACCCAGAGGAAGTTGAACCGGTCGGTCGGGATGGTCAGCTTGCCCATCCCGGAAAGTTTCTCGGCGCAGTAGAGGCGAATCTTGCCGAGGATCTCGCATGCGTTGAGCCATTCGTCGGCGGCGAACAGGATGAGGTCGCCCTCCTCGATGGACAGTTTTTCCTGCAACGCGGCCTTCTCGGCGTCGCTGAAAAACTTGACGATCGGAGACTTCCATTCACCGTTCTCGACCTTGATGAACGCGAGACCCTTCGCGCCGAAGCCCTTGGCGCAGTCGGTCATCGTCTCCATCTGGCCCTGGGTGACACAGGCGAAGCCCTTGGCGTTGAGCGCCTTGACCACGCCGCCCTTGGCCACCACGCCGCTGAAGACCTTGAATTCGCTCGAGGCAAAGTCGTCGGTCATATCGACGATCTCCATCTCAAAGCGGCTGTCCGGCTTGTCGATGCCCCAGCGGTTCATCACCTCCTCAAACGGGATGCGCGGGAACGGGGTGGGGACGTCGATGTCGAGCGCGGTTTTCCAGACGCGCGCGAGCAGCCCCTCGATAAGGGCGTAAATGTCATCCCTCTCGATGAACGACATCTCGATGTCGACCTGCGTGAATTCCGGTTGGCGATCGGCCCGCAGATCCTCGTCGCGATAGCAGCGGGCGAGCTGGAAATATTTTTCCACGCCAGCGACCATGAGGATCTGCTTGTACTGCTGCGGCGACTGGGGCAGGGCGTAAAACTGTCCGGGATGCACGCGGCTTGGCACGAGGAATTCGCGCGCGCCCTCCGGTGTGCTCTTGAAGAGCGTGGGCGTCTCGATCTCGAGGAAGCCTTGTTCCTCCATGAACACCCGCGTCGCGGTGGCCACCCGGCTGCGTAGGCGCATGTTGTGGATCATCTCCGGCCGTCGCAGGTCGAGGTAGCGGTGCTTGAGGCGCAGTTCCTCGTTGACCTTGGCTGCGACTTCCGGGTCGTCGATGCTAAACGGCAGCACGTCGGCCTGGTTCAGCACCTCCAGTTTATCAGCAAACACCTCGACGAGGCCGGTGTCGATCTTTTCGTTCTTCGTGCCGTCGGGCCGGACGCGGACCTTGCCGGTGACGCTGATCACGCTTTCGCTGTGGAGCTTGGAGGCGGTCTCAAACAGGTCGGCCGGAAGATCGCTGGGGTCGAACACCGCCTGGGTGCGGCCTTCGCGATCCCGAATGTCGATGAAAATGACCCCGCCCAGGTCGCGGTTGGAGTGAACCCAGCCGTTCAGGGTGACGGTTTGACCGACGTGTTCTTCCCGTAATTCGTTGCAGTGATGCGTGCGCTTCATTCGATAAAATGCCCTTCCCGAAAAATAGGGCGGCGGATGTTGCCGGGAAAAGACCCGGTATTCAAAGTTTATTTCCGGGGCTCACAAGTTGAGCAGTTCCCGCTGCCACGGCAGGATCTGATCGCGTTCGTTGCCGTCCTCGAGCGAGAGCTTCACGAGTGTGGAGCGGCTGGCAATGAGCGTGGGGTCGATGTTGAGTGTCTTGGCCTGCTTGTCGCGCAGAACCTTGAGCGACTCGTAAAACAGTTTTTCGCTCTGCGTGATGCGGCGGCGAACCGTCCGCGGTGTCTCGGGATGCTCGGATTGCGGCAGGTCCAGCGCTTGGCCAACGGCGTCGCGCAACGACTTGAACCGGCGGTTCGACAGCTTGGCCGGCCAGGCGGTCTTGCGTTTCTTGTCGATCACGGTTCTGGCTAACTGGACGAGGTCTTCGTGGCGAACGATGAAGTACGGCGGCTTGTTCGCATCAACGGCCTCGCCCTCCCGCCATTGCCACGCAGCGCGAAGGATGGCTTGTTCGCGGCGGTTGAGTTTGCTCGATCCCTTGAGGCGCCACGCCTGGTCCGGGTTGGGTGCTTTCGGGGCGGCGTGCTCGCGGACGAGGCGTTCACAAATCTGTTGGTGCCAGGTGATGCGCCACTTGGCCTTTAGGGCGTCGCGCAGCTTGTCCGCCAGCGCCCTGAGATGCCGGCTGTCGTTGAGCGCGT
>CAYWMH010000076.1:0-10033 GCA_964459315.1 uncultured Verrucomicrobiota bacterium | reverse complement strand
AGCGTGTTCACCGGGCCGGCGCTGATACAGTTGACGCGGATTTTCTGTTCACCAAGGTCGGCGGCGAGGTAGCGTGTGCTGGCCTCGAGCGCCGCCTTGGCGACACCCATGACGTTGTAATGCTTGATGACCTTTTCCGCGCCGTAGTAACTCATGCCAATGATGCTGCCGCCATCGGTCATCAACGGCGCGGCGCGCTTGGCCAAGGCCACCAGCGAGTAGGCGCTGATGTCGTGCGCCGTGGCGAACGCCTCCCGCGTGGTGTCGACGAAACGGCCCTCGAGCGCCTCGCGCGGCGCAAACGCCACGGAGTGCAGCAACAAATCCAGTTTGCCGTCGAACTGCGAGCCGACCTCGCCGAACACGCGGTCAATATCGTCGTCACGGCTCACGTCACACTCCGTCACCAGCGTGTCCCCACCGAAGTCGGCCACCAGCGCCTCCACCTTCCCCTTCAGCCGTTCGCCCTGGTACGTGAACGCCATCCGGGCTCCGGCCTCATGCCAGGCTTGGGCGATGCCCCACGCGATCGAGTTTTTGTTGGCGACGCCAAAGACAACCCCGGTTTTTCCTTCAAGCGGTTTACTCATCCGGCGGTCAGCAGTAGAAAAAATCCCTCCGCTTGGCAAGCGGGAAGAAAAAAGCCCTTGCGGTTTTTGGCAGGCATGCATCTCATCCGCCCGAGAGATCAATCAGCACGCCCATGAAAACGATCCCCCTCCCCCAACCTTTACTCGTTGTTGCCGCGGCGCTCGCGCTTGTCCAAGCGGGCCTTGCCCAAAACCAGTTGCTCGAGGTGTTGAAGGATGAAAATGCGCGGGGCGCCGAGTTCTGGATTTACAACGACCTCGCCGCGGCCCGCGCCGAGGCCCGGCGGACGAACAAGCCGCTGTTTGTCACTTTCCGCTGCGTGCCGTGCACAGCCTGTAAAGGCTTCGACGCCGAGGTGGCCAAGAACAATCAGCGCATCATCCGGCTCGCCCAGGAGAAATTCGTCGCGGTACGGCAGGTGGAGATGAAGGGCGTCGACCTGTCGCAGTTCCAGTTCGACTACGACCTGAACTGGGCCGCGATGTTCCTCAACGCCGACGGCACGGTGTACGCCCGTTACGGCACCCAATCGGCCGAGGGACCGGACGCCTACAACTCGATCGAGTCACTCGAGAAAACCATGCGCCGCGTGCTCGCCCTCCACGGAGGCTACCCGGCCAACAAGGCCGCGCTCGCCGGCAAACTCGGCAAGCCGAAGCCGTACAAGACCGCGCTGGAGATGCCGGGCATGAAGCACCGCAGCAAGCTCGCCGGCGGCACCGCCCGCAACAACTGCGTGCATTGCCACAACATTCACGACGCCGAGCATGAGCAACTGCGCGCCACCGGGCGTCGAAACCACGACGCGCTGTGGCGCTACCCGCTTCCGGATAACCTTGGCCTGCGAATCGATCCCGGCGACGGCCGCGTCATCCGTTCCGTGCAAGCCAACTCGCCCGCGGCCAAGGCGGGCCTACGCCCCGGCGACGTGCTCACCCACGCCGACAATCAGGCGCTCACCTCCATCGCCGACCTGCAATGGGTGTTGCACAACCTTACGAACTCTGAGGCCACCGTCACGCTCAAGGCGACCCGCGGCGACCGGTCCATCACGAAACAACTCGCCATGAAGGCCGGCTGGAAGAAGACCGACATCTCGTGGCGCGGCTCGCTTTGGTCGATCAAGCCGGTCCTGGCCACGTGGTGCGCGCCGATGAAGGAGAAACGCGTCAAGTCGCTGCGCCTAGCCAAGGGCGTGAAGCCGATCGAGGTGCGCTGGATCAACACCGACCGCCCCGAGGGCCGCAACGCCAAGCGGGCCGGCCTGCGGAAGGGCGACATCATCATCGGTATGGAGGGCGAGCCACTACGAATGAGTTCGCAGCATTTCAACATGCACGTGAAGCTCAACTACAAGGTCGGCGACAAGCTCCCGCTGACCCTGTTGCGCGACGGCAAACGCATCAACTTCGATTGGCCCCTGACTGACAGGGATTAGGCCAGCGCAGCCTTGAGTGATTCGGTGGCTCGTTGGTTTTCTTTTGCTGTGCCGATGGAGAGACGAATCCATTCGGGGAGGCCGTAGCCGCCCATCGGGCGCGTGATCACGCCCTGCCGCTGCAACGCCTCGAACACCGCCTGCCCGTCGCCGACCCGCACCATCACGAAGTTGGCGTGCGACGGCACGAACTCGATCCCCTCCCCCGCGCAAAGTGACACGAAGAACCTCAACCCCTCCGCGTTGGTGCGGCGGGTGTTTTTCAGGTGCGCGTCGTCGTCGAGCGCGGCCATCGCGCCGGCCTGTGCCACGGCGTTGGTGTTGAACGGTTGCCGAACTTTTTCCAGCGCGGCGACAAAGTCGGGATGCCCGATGCCGTAGCCGATGCGCAGCCCGGCCAGGCCGTGGATTTTGGAGAAGGTGCGCATCAACAGCAGGTTCGGCTTCTCACCGGATCGCACTAGCGGCAGTAGGTCCACCGGCTCGTCGAGGAACTCGTAATACGCCTCGTCCATCACCAGCAACACATCGTCCGGCACTTGATCGACGAGCGCGCGAACGTCGTCCGGCTTGGCCAACGTGCCGGTGGGGTTGTTCGGGTTGGCCACCCAAACGATGCGCGTCGCCGGGGTGATCGCCCCGAACATCGCCGGCAGATCGTGCCCGTACTCGACAGCGGGGACGGCGTTGACCTTCGCGCCCATCATCATCGCGATGAGCGGGTAAATGGCGAAGCAGTATTGCGACACGACGATCTCGTCGCCGGGACCAAGCAGCGCGTGCGACACGAACTCGATAATCTCATTTGAGCCGTTGCCGAGGATGAGGCTCGCCGGCTCGACGCCCAGCTTAGCCGCTAGTTTGTTTTTCAGGTAAAAGGCGTTGCCGTCCGGGTAAAGGTGGCTTTGACCGACGGCCGCCGTCATCGCCTCGACGGCGAGCGGGCTGGGGCCAAGCGGGTTTTCGTTGGAGGCGACCTTGATAATTTCGCCCGGGTCGAGGCCAATCTCGCGCGCAACCTCCTCGATCGGCCGGCCCGGCTGGTACACCGGCAGCGTGTTCAGTGTCGGGTTGAGCTTGTCAAAAAACGGCATCAGGAAAACAGGCCAAGCGCTTGGCCAAGCGGCACGTTACTTGAGCGACTTTAGGAACGCCTTGTAGCGCTTGGCACACAGTTTGTGCGACGCCTTGGCCTGGGCCTCGGACTGCTTGGGCGGGTTGGCCGGGGCGTCGACCTGCTCGATGGCAAACCGGAAATTCAGGTTGAACGGCTCGCCCTTTTTCAACTGCTTCGGCAGGAAGTAGCCGAAGCGGCCGTAATCGCGCCACGACAGTTCCTTCACGCCGTTCTTCGGGGCATTCATTTCCTGAGCGGTGTACCACCGTTTTCCAATCGGGAAGAGCAGCCTCGCCCACTGGTGATTGTCATGGATGACACGCCCTTTGCCTTCGGCCTCAATAGGTTCCCATAGATAGCTTGTTTCCTTGTTTCGTTTCGCCACCTCGGTATGGGCGCGAAAGTGAATGCCTGCATGCTGCAAATCCCCGCCAAGGCTGACATCACGTTCGGCCTTTAACTCGAAGCGGGCGTCCACCTGCGTGTACTGGCCACCCGGGCGGGACACGATGAACGTCCGCCGCTCGGAAAGCATCACGTCGCTGCCGCTGGCGTCCTTTTTCGCCGCACGCCACTTGATGTGTGCCAAGATCGAGCCTGATTTTTTACTTGTCGTGTTTTCTAATTTTACGATTTCGTAACGGCCCTGCCCCGGGCCACCCCGATGCCACATGTCATAAGTTCCCAATTCTGATGAGACCTTGTTCCAGCCGATGAAGATACCGCGATGATGATTAAACAGCCCTGCTCCCTTCCCCTCCTTGTCAAGACCAGGGTTAGTGACCAACTCCCCATCGATGCCGAACACATGGAGGAATGGTTTGATCTGCCCTTCTCCATGAACCAGGCGCGCTATAGGCTTGCCGTCCTGCAGCACATCAACTGCACTGCCCGGGCCAAGCGGGTTCGACCTCTCAGCAATTTCCCAACTAGCCTCTGACAAGGGGGATATCAAAATGAAGGTCAACACGGCAACCAAATTGGCCACCAAGTTAAATCGGATTTGCATTTTCATTTCATAAATTAATTCAGGACGCGGACTATGGGAACCATCCAACACTTGGCCAAGCGCAAAAAGCAAACGGACTCAAAACACGTTCCATTTCGCCTTCATGCATCTGGCTATTCTTCCGGCTCCTTTTGGATTTCAGGACCTATTGGTCCCTGTAACTTTTTAACCGCTTCAGCCGCTGTCTCGACTTCACCCTTGTTGCCCAGAATCTTAAAATTCAAGTCGAATGAACGAGTCTTTCCAGGGGCAAGTTTCGGCACTCGACCGTATTTGCGCTCGTAGCTGCGGTTGTGAGGGAAACCGGTGCCCGGTTCGATCCCGGTTACGTAACCAGTCGTTTCCGCCGCTGTGTTTTTCCATTGTGTCAAATACGGCAACTGTTTGACTGGCCACGACATGGTCACGCCGCGATCGCCCTTGGAATTGACGAGCACCGCCGTGGCATTGCCTGCCTTGTCAACCTTCGGGTAAATCTTGTAGACCTCCTCGGTGAATCCCTTCGTCGGACCAGGGTATACCTCCTGTCTGTCGAGCGCCTTGGCCGCGTTTTCATTGAACGGAACGATCTTGCTCGAAGCCGTCAACATCCGTGCGCCCTTGCCTAGCAACGGACGGCCGAAGTTCGCGTGATATATGATCTGGAATTCCTCGTCGAACGTGCCGTTGTTAGTCAACTCATCACTGATCCGAAATTCGCTCGAACCAGGCACAGTGCTGATTTCCGTCCAAATGCTGAGATTCGGACCGTAGAAAGAAACTTCGTTGACTCGACCACGAATGCGGATGCGATGAGGCGCCTTCTTCTCCACAACCACAACCACTTCCGATGCAGGGATATTTCCGATCTTCCCGTGCAGTGTCAGGTCCATCGTTGCCTCCGCCCCTACGTTGTTGATGAAATTGTCCTCTCCCGGATGTCCGGCAAACGAAAGGCCGCAACGCACCATCCACTCGTTGAATCCATCCAACCATCCAAGCCCACCGCGGTCGTGGAGATTGACATAGCTCGGATGGACAACCTCCTTGACGGGTGAATTCCAACCCAACCGAACATCATCGAGCATAACATCAAGAATACTCATCCCCCGGGTTGGGATCACCCGAAACTGCAATCGGCCATTATCGACCTCAATGAGTTCCACCCCCTCCTGCTTGCCGCCGTGAAGGGTTCGCTTGTTGATCGACCATCGCATCTTTCCCTTGTAAGCGGAAAAATCGCTGCTGCTCAGTTGCCAACTCTCCATGTTGATGTCGCGCTTAGTGCTTGTCAAAACCTGATAGTGAGACGCCGCATGAACCGCAGCCGCAATCGCCATTAGGCAAATCGTGATAATCCCTTTCATGGTGCGGCACGGATGGTAACGCCTGCCCCGGAATTGCCAAGCGTCAACTCTTCAGCTAGACATCCGCCTGGCAACATGGTTCTCCGCATCTTCCTGTCGCTCATTCTCGCCGCCGCCGCGCTGTTTTGCGTGTACGGCCTCGTGGCGACCCTCGAGCCGATGCCGGCCGGGGTACAGTGGACTTGGCGCGGGATTTACGGGCTGATCCTCGTCGGCAACCTCGCCGGGCTGACGCACTTGATCCGGGGCCTTCGCGGCCGCTGAACCGCCCCGCTTGGCGAAAAAAAACGGGGGTTGCATCGCCGCTTGGCCAAGCGTAGCTTGCCGCCAGATGAAAACGCCCAACTACTCTCATTACGGTTGGCCGCGCTTGGCCAAGGCGTTCACGCTGATCGAGTTGCTGGTCGTAATCGCCATCATCGCGATCCTCGCCAGTCTGCTACTGCCGGCGCTGGCCAAGGCCAAAAGCAAGGCCACCGGCGCCTACTGCATGAGCAATTACAAGCAACTGCAAATCTGCTGGATCATGTACGCCGGGGATCACGACGACCACATGCCGGAGAACTCACAACTCCCCGGCGGCAGCAGCCGGGCCGGCTGGTTCAGCCAGGGGCCGACGTGGCTCAACGGCAACGCATGGACCGATGTCGATGACAGCAACATCCGCAACGGCGTGCTTTTCAAGTACAACGACTCGTCCGGCATTTACAAATGCCCCGCCGACAAGTCAACGGTTCGCGACCAGGGCGAGATCCCCCGCGTCCGCAGCGTGTCGATGAATATGTACATGAATTTTCGATCCAGCCCGGAGGACGGAAACTACAACAACTGTTGGCACAAGATCGGCGACATCAGCAACCCCTCCGCCTCGGAAGCGTTCGTGTTCATCGACGAGCACACCAAGAGCATCCAGCAAAGCGCCTTCGGCGCGAACGCCGGCACATGGACGCTGTTCAACACGGCCAAGTGGACGTGGATCAGTTTCCCGGCCACACGTCACAACAACGGCACAGTGCTGTCGTTCGCCGACGGCCACGCGGAATCGTGGCGCTGGGTCGAGAAAAACACCCTAGAGACCGCCGCCAAGCCGGTTCCATGGCTCGTCCTACAGCCGGGCCAGCGCGGCGGCGACCGCGACCTTGAGCGACTCTTCAACGCCATCCCCCACACCATCCCGGTGAAATAAGCGCTCGGGCAAGCGCGGCCGGTTCAGCTTTTACCGATGCAGAACAGGCGGCTGTTGGTTCGGATGAACAGGCGGCCGTGTGCGATCGCCACGCTGGCGCGGGTCTGGTCATCGCCCGGCTCGCCCAACTCCGCCCGGTGCAGCACACTCCCGCTTTTCGCGTCGATCACGTGCACGACTCCAGCGTGGTTCTGCACGTAGATTTTGCCGTCCGCGCCGGTCGGTGAAGCGCGGAAGAGCGATCGGCTCTTGAGATCGGTCGCCCACTGGATGCTGCCACTCTTTGGATCCACACGGGAAAGCATCTTGTCGCGCCCCTCGCCGTACAGCACAAAAAAGCTGCCGTGATAAAACAACGGGGTGCAGACGTCGCTGCTCACCCCGTCGCGGCTTCCCTGGCTGTTCCACACTTTGCCGTTGGCGCTGATGTTGCCCTCCCCGCCGGCCTTGATGGCGTATACCGGGGCGCGCTTGGGCGCGCAGGCCAGCACCACGCCGCCGCCCGCCACCGGCGACGGCACGAGCCGCCAATGACCTATGCGCGTTGGGTTCCATGTGCCCCAGCGCCACAGTTCGCGGCCGCTCTTCGGGTCGTGACCGGGCAGGCAGTCGCCCCCGGCGAGGAGAATCGCGTCGCGTCCATTGTGGCTGACCGGGATTGGCGGGCTGAACGCCTCGAGGGATTCGCTGCGCGCCTTGGCCGGCCGGTACACCTTCCAGAGTTGCCGGCCGGTCTTGGGCTCCAGCGCCAGCAGGTACGACCGGTTGTCGTCGCTGCCCTTGCTCCCGACGTTGGTGTCGCGCTGCAAAACCTGCATATAAAGGATGCCATCGTGAATCAGCGGGCTGGTCGAGAAGGTCCACAGGAACGCGAACTGCCCATGCTTTTCCTGGATGTTCTGTGACCACAGTTTTTCACCGTCCAACGTGTACGTCGCCAATGCGCCGTTGCCGTAGAAAAAAGTCACCACCTGCCCGTCGGTCACAGGCGAAGGCGCGGCGTAGTTGCTCCGGTTGTCCTGCCGGTGTCCCTTGGCGACCTGGTGCGACCACTTCAGCGCGCCCGTCCCGAGGTCGTAACAGTTCGCCGTGAGGTGTTCCTTGTCCGGGTTGGAGGAGGAGACAAAGACATTGTCGCCCCAGACCACCGGCGTTCCGGCGCTTGGCCCGTCCATCTTCACGCTCCAAAGGACGTTTTGCGTCTTGCTAAACTTGGCCGGCAGGTTTTTTTCGTCGGTTGAGCCGTTGTGGCTTGGCCCACGCCAGTTGCCCCACTCGCCCGCCTGCACCCCGGCCGCACTCATCCCGACGGCCCAAGCCAACATTATTGCGTTTGTCTTTTTCATTTTGAACAATTTTTCCTTACTGAACGGCCGAACGCTGCCATCCGCCTGGCCGGATGACCAGCGAAAAATCAACCAACCGCGTCCGCTTGGCCAAGCGCTCAGTCCAGTTTCTCCTTCTCGAAATCGCCGGGGTATACCCAGCCGGCGCGCACCTTCTCGCCGCTCGTGTAGCGTTGGTAAAAGTTGTCGGTGGCCGCGCCGGAGTACGGGTAGTTTTCGAACAGATCACCCCTCCCGAACATCCTCGGGTCGCCCTGCTCCCGCAACTCAACGAAGAGTTGATCTTTTAACGCCTTTTTCAGTTCCGCGTGTGCCTCGGAATTGGCCAAGTTGTTCACGCAGTCGGCGTCCTGTTTCAGGTCGAACAACTCCTCCTCCGGTCGCTTGCCGAAATTGAGGTTCCAAAAATGATACGTCCCGTTGCGGCGCTGGTTGAGAATTGTCGTCTTGGTCGGGCTGCCGTCGCAATTGAGATAACCGGTGGTCGGATGCCCCGACGGCCAGCGGTCGGTCTTGAAATTGTGCAGGTACAGCCGGTCATCCTTCACGATGCCGCGGATCGGGTAGCCCCAGTTGTTTGGCCGGCCGATGTCGTGCCGCTCCTTGCCAATCAACACATGATCACGACTGGCGATGACCCGGCCCGATTTCGGCGACCGTAAAATATCGAACAAACTCCGGCCGGTGATCGGCTGCATGATCGGCCCGATCTGCTTCACCCCGGCCGCCTCGATGAAGGTCGGTGCCAAGTCGGCAAAATTCACGTAATCCGTCACCACCCTGCCCCGGCCGTTGATGCCGTTCGGCCAGCGAATCGCCAGCGGAATGTGGTTCGACGGCTCATACGCCTGTCCCTTCACGCGCGGGAATGGCATGCCGTGATCCGATGTCGCGACGATCAGTGTGTTGTCGAGTTGCCCGTTCTTTTCAAGCAACGCCAAAATTTTGCCGAGGTGATTGTCGTAATGCTCCACCTCGATCGAGTAGTCGAGCATGTCGTTGCGGATCACCTCGTTGTCCGGCCAATACCTCGGCACGCGGTCGATGTCCGACAGCTTTTTGCCCATCCGCCGCCCAACGCCGTTCTCATACCCACGATGCGGCTCAGTGGTGCCGTACCAAAACACCCAAGGCTTGCCCTTCGTTTCGTTTGCAGCATTAAGAAAGTCGGCAAAGTTGGCTGAGTAATTGTTGTTTGAAATCGCACGGGCCGGCGGCTTGGCCTTCTGCTTTTGCCACGCCGTGCCGGTGATCCTGCGCGCCTTGCCGTTGGCATCCCTCGCGTAGCCCGGTCCCCAGCCTTTGCCTGTGTAACCAGTGGTGTAGTCGTTGGCCTCCAGCAACTCAACCCAGCCACCGAACTTGGCCGGGAAATAGGTCATGTGATTGCCGGCGTTCTCCAGTTGCCACGAGTAACGACCGGTCAGGATGATCGCCCGGGACGGCGCGCACTTGGCGTTCGGTGTGTAGGCGCGCTGAAACAAAATCCCCTCCTTGGCCAGGCGATCAAAATTCGGCGTGCGCACCCAGTCACACCCATACGCACCGGCATGGCCAAAAGACCAGTCATCGGCGATGGCCAACAGGATGTTCGGCCGCTCCTCCGCTTGGCCAAGCGACAGGAAGCCACTGAGTAGAAGCATCGAAACGAAACTGCGCTTGGACAAGGAATGCATGGCCAATGGATACTCACGCCTGATTTAAATGCGAGCACTATTGTGCACCAATCACACCGAAGCGAAGGTCTGCAATATTGCCCGTTCAATTTTTCCACTTGCCAAGTGGGCCGCTTTTTCGTTCGCTTCCCAAGAAGTCATTTTCTGAACAATCCAAAATCATCATGTGCGCCCCTAGTGTCATCGAAAAAGTTCGCCAGCGCATCTCGCGCCGAGATCTCCTTAAATCCACTGGAGCAGCAGCAGCCGGCGTCCTCGCGGCAGGTTGCCAATCCCCGCCAACAGCCAAGGCGGCTCCAGCAACGGAACCCATCTCGTTCTCAC
>CAYWMH010000075.1:583-10060 GCA_964459315.1 uncultured Verrucomicrobiota bacterium | reverse complement strand
GACCAAGCCTGCATATGTATGTCGAAGTTTCATCTGTAAAAACGTGGCGGGAAAAATCCACCGTCCCCCCGCCAGAGTCAATGCCCTAGACGCCCATGGCGTGCCGGCATTCAAACCAAGCGCCGGGCCAAGCTCACGCCCCGGGCCGGTTTTTTTGGCTGTGCTTTTTGGCGCGGACACGCAACAGTCCCCGCCTTTCCGATGAAATCGTATGTTCTCCCGTGTAACGATGGCCGATAAACTGTGACCGAATCATGGTGAACCCATTCCGATTCATCCCCGTTGGCCTTGGCCTCGCCACCGCCGTGTGCGGCGCGACCGCCAAGGAACTGAAGCTCGACGGGCTGTTCCCGCGCGACCGGCTGCTCGAGGTCAACATCACCGTCGCCGAGTCGGACTGGGACACGATCCGCCACCAGCGCCGCACGCGGGAGAACGCCCTGCCGCCGAGCCGTAAGTACGAGCCGCCTCCGCCACCCTACTCGTACGTAGAGGCCAGCGTGACGATCGACGGCGTCACTTTCCCCAGGGTGGGTCTGCGGAAAAAGGGGTTCCTCGGCTCGCAGGACACCGTCCGCCCATCGCTCAAGGTGAAGCTCGATTACACCGACAAAAAAGGAAACATCGACGGACTGCGAAACCTAACATTCAACAACAACCGGCAGGACGTCAGCCTGATGAGCCAGTTCATGGGGTACGCGATCTGGGACGCCGCCGGGGCACCCGGGTCGCGCTGCGCCTTTGCCAAGGTCACCGTCAACAGCCGCGACCTCGGCGTGTATTGCCACGTGGAGACAGTTCGCGAGCCGCTGCTACGGCGCGAATTCGGCAGCGACAAAGGCACGCTGTTCGAGGGCACGGTGGTCGATTTTTACCCGGAATGGGAAGGAAGCTTTGAACGAAAAACAGGTGACGACGAAAAGGGACGCGCGCACATCGTGAAGGTCATCAACGCGATGGAGGGCGGAGCCGGTGAGCCGTTTTTCGGGGGCGCAGTGCCGGGGCGCGCCTGGGTGCCGGACAGCGGCGCGCACGATGCCGACTGGTTCAAGCCGGACTTCGACGACTCAAGCTGGGTCGCCGGAAAGAACGGCGCCGGCTACGAGTCGGGACAGGGATTCGAAAAACTGATCACGCCAAACTTCAATTTCATCCGGCAGATGCATTACAAGGCGACGTCACTCTATCTGCGATTTTCGTTCGAGATCGACGACCTCGATGCGATCCTCGCCGCCAAGAACCTGCTGCTCCGGATGAAGTGCGACGACGGCTTTGTCGCCTACCTGAACGGCCACGAGATTGCGCGGATGAATGCGCCGGAAAACGCCGGCTGGAATTCGCGCGCCACCGGCAGCGGCGACGACGGGGCCAACGCAACCTTCGCATCGTTCAATATCAACCGGCACCGCGACACACTGCGCCGTGGCCGCAATCTCCTCGCGATTCACGGCCTGAACATCAGCCCTGAAAGCACCGACTTTCTCCAAGTCGCCGAGTTGCAGACCAACGCACACGACTACGAAGACTCCATTTGGGAGGTGATCGATGAGGAGGCGTTTTACAAATTCTGGGCACTCGAGGGCCTTCTTAGCTTTTGGGATGGTTACTCCGGCAACCGCAACAACTACTTCATCTACCTCAACCCCGGCACCGATAAGCTTCACTTCATGCCGTGGGGCGCGGACTGTCTGTTCGAGAAATTCAGCCGCCTTCGAGTCGACCGCCGCTCCCCGCGCTCTGTCCGCCTCAAGGGTCTTGTTGCCCACAAGCTGTACCAACTCCCGGCCGTACGGAAAAAATATGCCGCAACGATGAAGCGGCTCATGGCCGAGCATTGGCACGAGGAAAAACTGATCGCGGAGACCGAGCGCATCGAGGCGATGGTTCGTCCGCACATCAGCGACTACCAGTGGCGCGGCGTCCGCTTCGAGGCCGTCCGCGATTTCATACGTAACCGCCGCCCCGACATCGAGCGAGAGATCAACGGCGACGACATGCCCCTCTGGCCAAGGTGAATTAAAGCCGGATCACTCTAGCGCCTGGCCGGTATCAGCATCAAACCAGGAGGCGGCGGTGAGATCGAAATGCAGCCCAACCTTGGTCAAGTCACCCGCGCCTGCGCCAGGCAATCGCACCACCAATTCGTGGCCACCGCAGTACACGCACAGCAGCGACTCGTGGCCGAGCGTCTCGCAGCCCTGCACCGTTCCCGGCGCGTCGCCCGCGCCGTCGGCGACTGAAATATTCTCCGGGCGAATACCTAACTCCACCTCGCGGCCGGCGTGCTTGGCCAAGCCGTTGGCCAAGCGAAGCGAGAAGCCGCCGCTCTCTATGAACGCCCCGCCGCCGTCGTGCTCGGCGATCCGGCCGCGAACGAAGTTCATCCCCGGCGTGCCGATGAAGTCGCCGACAAAGCGGTGCGCCGGCCGACCATACAGGTCCATCGGCGAGCCGGTCTGCATTACTTGGCCCAGGTCGAGCACGCAAAGCCGTTGGCCAAGCGTCATCGCCTCCGTCTGGTCGTGCGTCACAAAAATCATCGTCGTGCCCAGCCGCTGGTGCAGCTGCGCGATCTCGGCGCGCATCTCGGCGCGCATCCGGGCATCAAGATTCGAGAGCGGCTCGTCAAGCAAGAACACCTTTGGCTGGCAGACCATCGCCCGGCCCAGCGCCACGCGCTGGCGCTGCCCGCCGGACAACTCCGCCGGTTTGCGACGCAGCAGGTCGCCGAGCCCGAGCACCTCCGCCGCCTCGGCGACGCGCGAGCGGATCTCCGGCTTGGCCACCTTGCGGAATTTCAAGCTGAACGCCATGTTTTGCTCGACGTTCAGGTGCGGGAACAGCGCGTAATTCTGGAACACCATCGCCACGTCGCGATCCTGGGGCTTCACGCGGCCCACGTCGCGCTCGTCGAGAAAGATGCCGCCGCTCGTCGCCTCCTCCAGCCCGGCAACGAGCCGTAGCAGCGTCGACTTGCCGCATCCGGACGGGCCGACGAGCACCATCAACTCGCCGTCGGGAATCTCAAGGCTCACCCCGTCCACCGCGCGGACGGGGCCGAATGATTTGCAGAGGTTGTCGAGTCGGACACTGGCCATCGGTTTACGGTTTCGGCGGGGCGACCTTTTGCAACGGCGACGTCACCGTCAAGTCCTTCGCGATGTAGGCCACGATATTCCGGAGGTCGTCCGGCGACAGCGCCGCGGCGGCCGCCTTCATCATCACCCCGCCCGCGTTGCTTGGATGGACGCCGCGTTGGCCGTTGGCGTACTTGCGGAGTTGATCCAGCTATAACCAATCCTCCTGCACGTTCACCGGCGGCGACTCGATCTCCCGCTTGCCCTCGCCCCTCACGCCATGACAAGACGCGCAGCGGGTCGCGTAATGCGCCCGGCCGGTGGCGATGTCACCACGGATCACCCGGATGAACGGCTTCGGCTTGAGCGCGGCAAAATGTCGGGCCAACGTGGTGAACTGCGCCTCCGTCTCCACCTTTGCCATCGCCGCGCCCATCAGCACCCCGGCGCGGTTGGCCGGGTTGTTGCCACGACGGCCCAACTTGAACTCCCGCAACTGCCCCGCCAGGTACCACTCCGGCAGCCCGTCGAGCACCGGCCCGCGCTGCATCTCGCGCGTACTGTGGCAAACCAAGCAGGCGTCGAGGGTCGACTGATCCACTTGGCCAAGCGCGGTTGCAGCCGGTGTCGACACCAGTTGGCTCGGCCCCCGGGCACACCCCGCCCCAAGCCAAAACCCCAAGGCCAAACCGGCACATTGTCGCAAAAAAAATCGCCGCCGCACGATCACGCTCCCCCAAAGTTAACCCGCTTGGCCAAGCGTCGCGAGTCGGCAAATCTCGCGTGACGCCCTGCGCTTCCCTACGGTGCCGGCGATGGGTCACCGGACGGCTCCAACAATTGCGCTGTTCTGCGGCGCGCTGGCGATCGGCTTTGCGCCGGTGTTCGCCGCGTTTGCGCTGAAGCCGGAGTACGGCGGCTTTGGCCCGGCGGCGATCGGGTTTTACCGGGTGTTTTTCGCGCTGCCGTTCCTGTGGCTGGTGCTGCTCGCCGCCCCGGGAAAAGCGGAACAACCAAAACGCATCCGCCGCCCGACCGGCCTGCTGGCCTTGGCCGGTTTTTTCTTCGCCATCGACTTGGTGTCGTGGCATTGGTCGATCAAATACACGACTGTGGCCAACGCCACGTTGCTGGCGAACTTCGCCCCGCTGTGGGTGATGCTGTGGGCCGGCCGACTGTTCGGCGAACGGATCACGCCGCGCTTCCTCGGCGCGCTTGGCCTGGCGATTGTCGGGGCGGCGGTGCTGATGAACGCCAGTTTTCGCCTCAGCCCAACGCAGCTTTTTGGCGATGCCCTCTCGCTGCTCACCGCCATCTCATATGGCTCATATATGCTCACAGTGAAAAAACTGCGCGAGGCCTGCTCGCCGCAGGAGATCATGGCCTGGTCGGGGCTGTTCGCCGTGCCGCTGATGCTTGCCGCCGCGCTGGCCACCGGCGAGACGATGGCGACGACGCAGCTCAACGGCTGGCTTGTGCTGCTCGGGCTGGCGTTGATCAGCCACTTCGCCGGGCAGGGACTGATCGCCTACGCATTTGGCCATTTGCCGGCGGCGCTCACGTCGCTAAACCTGCTGCTCCAGCCGGTGTTCGCGGCAGCACTAGGCTGGGTGCTGCTTGACGAGGCGCTGGGCGGACAACAACTGCTCGGGGCAGCGATCGTGCTCGGGGCGTTGTTCGCCGCGAATCGCCCGGCCAAGGCCAAATAATTTTGTGCCGCTTGGTCAAGCGTGGCAGCCTCCCGACCGGATGGATGAGTTTGCCGACATGCCGCTCGACGCGCCGGGCCGCCGCCGCCTGCCGGTACTGCTACGCCGCGCCTGGTACGGCCTCAACCAGGCGTTCCGCCGGCGCATCGCGGGGATGGGCCTGACGCCGGACCAGTTCACCGTCATCCGCACGCTGCTCGAGGCCGGGCCGGACGGCCTCACGCAAAAGGCACTCGCCAACGCGATGAGCAGCGATCCCAACACCATCGCCTCGCTGCTTGAGCGCATGGAGGTCAACGGCCTCGTCCAGCGTCGCCCCCACGAAAAGGACCGGCGCGCCAACCGCGTGGAGCTGCTGCCGGTGGCCAGGGAAAAATACGAGGCCATCCGCGACGAGGCGATCGCCCTGCAGGGCCACGTGCTGGGCCAACTGCCCGAGGCCGAGCGAGAGACATTCCTCGAGCAGCTCGAGACCGTCGCCGGTGCCTGCCGCGACCTCTCCAACCCGCCGCGATAGGCAGGGCCGCATTTGGGCTTGGCCTCGGGTCGGGGGTTGCCTAATTTCCCGCGCGTGATTCACCTGTTTCGAATTCCATTGTGCGTGGCTCTTGTGGCCGCCGTATCCTTTTCCGCGCTTGGCCAAGCGGAGGACGTCAAGTTGACCGGCAAGCCGTACATCGACATGAACTACGGGCCGTACCTTAGCGCCTCAATCGAGGTTGGCCCCGGCAACATCGCCTACAAGGGCATCGCGATCCGGCTCGACGAAGGCCCAGGCGGCGTGTCGAAGGGGAACAAATTCGTGGTGTTCGAGACGGACACGCTGCGCATGGCGGCGGCCTGGAATGGCGACAAGTTCATCGACTGGCGAAGCATTGTTTACGATGGAAGCCATGGAACGCACCCGAAGCTCGTCGGCGAACGGCTGTTCACCAACCCGGTCGCCCCCGGCTGGGCCAAGCCGGGCACGGACAGCTTTGAGGATCCCCGCCTACGCGGTCTCGACAAAAAACCGTACGGCCCTCTGCCCCGCGACTGGGGCCAATGGCAAGGACTCGGCCTGCACGAAAACCGCGTGATCCTGCACTACAAGATCGCCGGTCGCCACGTTCTCGAGTCGCCCTCGTATCGCGAAAGCGACGGTGTCGGCGCCGTGGTTCGCACGATGAATTTTGAGGAGCGCGACGAGGACATCGTGCTGCAAGTTGTCAAGGGTGAGGGCAAAGCCAAAGTCTCGAACCACGACGGTATCTCGGTCGCTGAATTTGACAATGGCCTTGCCGTGGCGCTCTCGGCCGAGGCTGGCGGGGCCAAGTTCGTCGCAACTGATGACGGGCATTTGCGTCTGAAAATTCCTTCCGGCGTACTGCTCGCGCTCAATCTCGCCATCGCGAACGCAAAGGCGGAGGCCTTGGCCAAGCTGGTTGGCCCGCTTGGCCAAGCTGAGAATCTGCTCGAGACGTTTCAATCCGGAAGCGGCCGGCGCTGGACCGAGACCATCAAGACCAAGCCACGCCGCCTGGGCAAACCGGGGGCGTTCGTCACCGAGATCATCACTTCGCCGGACAAGAATCCGTACCGCTCGTGGATGCGCCTCGGCGGCTTCGACTTTTTCGAGGGCGGCGACCGCGCGGCTGTCTGCACGTGGATGGGCGACGTATGGATTGTCGAAGGAATCAACAGCGACCCGCAGGAATTCACATGGACGCGCATCGCCACCGGTATGTTCCAGCCACTTGGCCTGAAGATTGTTGAAGGTAAAATCTACGTCACCTGCCGCGACCAGATCACCGAGCTGGTCGATGCCAACGGTGACGGCGAAACCGACTACTTCAAGGCGTTCAACCATGACGCGCAGGTGACCGAGCATTTCCACGAGTTCGCGATGGATCTGCAGACCGATGCCTATGGAAATTTCTACTACACCAAGGCTGCTCGCCATGCGAAGACCGCGCTCGTCCCGCAACACGGCACGCTCATCAAGGTGACACCGGATGGCCAGTCCAGTGAGATCATCGCCAGCGGCTTCCGCGCGCCCAACGGCGTCTGCGTCAACCCGGACGGCACCTTTTATGTGAGCGACCAGGAAGGCCACTGGACACCGAAGAACGAGATTAACCTCATCGAGAGGGGCAAGTTTTACGGCAACCTCATGGGCTACCACAAAGGCCTCACCGAGGCGGACATCACCTCGCCCATCGTCTGGATGCACAACGACTTTGACCGCTCCCCCGCCGAGCAACTCTGGGTGAACAGCGACAAATGGGGCGGCCTCGGCGGGCAACTCCTCAACCTCTCCTACGGGACCGGATATGTGTACGTGATCATGGAGGAAAAAGTGAACGGCCGCGCCCAGGGGGGCGTGGTGCGCATCCCCGACTTTGATTTTCCGACCGGCGTCATGCGCGGCCGCTTCCACCCCGGCGATGGGCAACTCTACGCCTGCGGCCTGTTCGGCTGGGCCGGCAACAAGCCTCGCCCTGGCGGTTTCTACCGCCTCAAGCACACCGGCAAACCGGTCCACGTGCCGGTCGCCATCAACGCGATAAAGGAGGGTGTGTCGCTCACCTTCACCCACGAGCTCGATCCCGAGACGGCGGCCGATCCCGAGAGCTACCTCGTCAAAAGCTGGAGCTACAAGCGCACCCGCAACTACGGCTCACGCGACTACAAGGCCGACGGCAGCCAGGGCCGCGATAAAGTGGAAGTGACCGACGTGAAAATCTCCGAGGACAAAAAATCCGTTCTGCTGCAGTTCGCCGAGATAAAACCGGTCATGCAAATGCAGATCGAATACAAGATCGACACTGCAGATGGGGAATACCTCTCCCACCGAATCCAAAACACCATCCACGCCATCGGCAACAACGGCCCCTTTGGCCGGGAGTAAACCAAGCACTTGGCCAAGCGCTTGACGGCGTGAAGGAAGGGCCGTTATGGTTTCCGGCCATGAGGGAAGGCTTGGAGGCGAGTAATTTTCTGGTTCCGATGGTCGTCGAGCAGACGGGCCGCGGCGAGCGCGGTTACGACATCTACTCGCGGCTGCTGGTGGACCGCATCGTGTTCATCGGCACGCCAATCGACGACACGATCTCCAACCTGGTGATCGCGCAGTTACTGTTCCTGCAGATGCAGGACCCGAAAAAGGACATTCACCTGTACATCAACTCGCCGGGCGGCAGCATCACCGCCGGGCTGGCGGTGTACGACACGGTGCAGTTCCTGACGTGCGACGTGAACACGTACTGCATCGGCCAGGCGGCCAGCATGGGTGCGGTACTGCTCGCCGCCGGCACCAAAGGCAAGCGCCATGCCCTGCCCAACGCGCGCATCATGATCCACCAGCCGTGGGGCGGCGCACAGGGCAACGCAGCCGACATCGAGATCCAGGCAGCGGAAATTCAAAGACTGAAGGATCGGCTCAACGAAATCCTCGCGGAGCACACCGGCAAAAAGGTCAAGCAGATCGTCACCGACTCAGATCGGGATCATTTCATGTCGCCGGATGAAGCGAAGGAGTACGGCCTCGTGGACGAGGTGGTGAAATCGCGCAAGGATGTCGCCAGCCTGAACGACGGGAAAAAGAAGAAATAGATTTCGACAGCCATGGCACGCCCCAACCAGATCACCTTGTGCAGCTTTTGCGGGAAATCCCACTCGGAAGTCCGCAAGCTGATCGCCGGGCCGGGCGTGTACATCTGTGACAACTGCATCCTCGTCTGCAAGAACGTCCTCGACAAAGAACTAAAGGCCGAGGAGAAGAAAAAGGCCATCAAGCTCGACGTCCCGAAACCGAAGCAGATCAAGGCGGCGCTGGACGAGCATTGCATCGGGCAGGAGGCCGCCAAGAAGGCGCTGTCCGTCGCGGTACACAACCATTACAAGCGCATCCAGTCCGGCCTCGCGGTCAAGACGCAGGGCGACGACAAGATCATCCGCAGCGAGACCGGCGACGGCGATATCGAGATCGAGAAGAGCAACATCCTGCTGCTGGGGCCGACCGGCTCCGGCAAGACGCTGCTCGCCCGCACGCTGGCCCGCATGCTCGACGTACCGTTCGCGATCGCCGACGCCACCACGCTGACCGAGGCCGGCTACGTCGGCGATGACGTCGAGAACATCGTCCTGCGCCTCCTGCAGGCGGCTGATTACGACGTGAAGCGCGCCCAGATCGGCATCATTTACGTCGACGAGATCGACAAGATCACGCGCCGCACGGAGAACGTCTCGATCACCCGCGACGTCTCCGGCGAAGGCGTGCAGCAGGGGCTGCTGAAGATTCTCGAGGGCACCGTCTGCAACGTCCCGCCGCAGGGCGGCCGCAAGCATCCGCAGCAGGAATACATCAAGCTCGACACGACCAACGTGCTGTTCATCTGCGGCGGCGCGTTTGTCGATCTCGACAACATCATCCAGCGCCGCATCGGCAAACACGTGCTTGGCTTTTCCGGAAAGGACGACGCGCAGCCCGACGACAAGCCAAACGCGGAAGACCGGGACATCCTCAAGCACGTCGAGCCGGAGGACCTGCTCAGCTACGGTTTCATCCCGGAATTCATCGGGCGACTGCCGGTGCACACGTCGCTCGAGGAACTCGTCGAGGAGCAACTGGTTCGCGTCATGACCGAGCCGAGGATCGCCCTCACAAAGCAGTTCGCCAAGCTGTTCGAGATGGACGGCGTGAAGCTCAA
>CAYWMH010000075.1:0-573 GCA_964459315.1 uncultured Verrucomicrobiota bacterium | reverse complement strand
TCAAGTTCACCGACGACGCCCTGATCGAACTGGCCAAGGCCGCCATCAAGCGCGGCACCGGCGCACGCGGCCTGCGCAGCCTGATGGAGAAACTGATGCTCGACACGATGTACGAGATACCCGACTCGACGGACGTCGTCTCGGTCAAGGTCACCGACAAGGTCGTGCTTGGCCAAGCGGAGCCAGTGTTCCAGCGCCGGCAAAAAAAGGCCGCTGCCTGACCCCCACCGATGTCGAGTGACTTCAAGCCCGGCGACATTGTCGCCCAGCAGGTTCATCGCATTCCCCGCTCCGGAATTCGCGAGTTTTTCGACCTCGTGCAGGGGCGGCGCGACGTCATCTCGCTTGGCGTCGGCGAGCCGGACTTCGTCACGCCGTGGCATATCCGCGAGTCGGCGATCTACGCTCTCGAGCGCGGCCACACCAGCTACACCTCCAACCTTGGCCTGCCCAAGCTGCGCGCCGCCATCAGCGGCTACGTTGCCGGGGCCTTCGGCGTGGAGTACGACCCGGAGACGCAGGTTCTCGGCAGCGTCGGCGACAGCGCGGCGCTCGAGATCGCCCTGGGCGCGG
>CAYWMH010000074.1:4877-10063 GCA_964459315.1 uncultured Verrucomicrobiota bacterium | reverse complement strand
GGCGGCTAGCAGCTCGTCGGTACTTCCTGCAGCACCTTGATGCAGTGGGGGATTGCGGGCTCGACGAAGCCGAGGCACTCTACGGCTCCGGTCGGTTTGCCGGGTAGGCAGATCACGAGCGCTGAATCGATCACGGCGGCCAAGTTGCGCGACAGGATGGCGTTGGGGGTGATTTTCATCGACTCGATTCGCATCACCTCACCGAAGCCGGGCAGTTCGCGCACCGCCATCTCCCGCACCGCCTCGGGGGTCACATCGCGCGAGGCGACGCCGGTGCCGCCGGTCGTCAGGATCAGATGACAGCCGTTGTTCACCTGTTCGCGCAGGGCGCGCTGGATGTCGCGAATCTCATCCGGCACCACTGCCTCGGCGGCGACCTCCCAGCCATGTCCCGCCGCAGCCTCCTTGAGCGCCGGCCCACCTGCGTCGTCGTAGACGCCCTGCGTTGCGCGATCCGAAACTGAAATAATCCCGACCTGAATTTGCATTTTTTCTGATCAGTAAATCAACTGAAACTCCGGCAGCATCGTCACCGCCCAAAGCACATCCTCGACCGACTCGGCCGCGTTGCCGCCACCCAGCTTCGCCAGCATCGCCGACTCCGCCTGGCTTGGCGGACGACCAAGCGCCGCGCGAAACAACCGCTTGGCCAAGCGCGGTGTTTTTTCCCCGCCATCGGCCAAGGCGGCCGCGCCATCCTTGATGAGGCTTGAGAGCACCTCGCCGTTGGTCAGCGCAAGTGCCTGAAGTGTCGTGGCGACGGACGGGCGCTCGGTGGTCACCTGCTCGCGGTTGGGTCGGCCAAGCGCGGTGGTCAACGCTGTCTTGTTTTGGAGCGACTCGCGGAATCGCCCGCCGAAGGCCAGCACTGATCCTCGCCTATTCATCCGCTTGGCCAAGCCCCACGGGGCCATCTGCGCCCCACCCAACTCCGAGGCGGGACGCCATTTGGTGTCGTCGAAGCCCGGCTTGTTCCAGTCGTCGGAGCCCTCAGCGCTAACCTTCCACGACTTGTTTGAGACCACATCCATTGTCGAGCCATCCGCGAATTCAAACCGAATGCCCAGCCAAAGCCCAGCTGGGTTACTGCCGGAGCCCTCGTTTGTGGCCGACACCGCGATCAGGTTTTTGCCTTTCCGGAACCGCCCGGCAAGATTACGGAACTGCGGCTCCTCCCAGTTTTTGCCGGCCAAGCCGTTGCGCTGATTCACGAGAAGGACGAATGCGTTGTCCGCCGCAGCAATGACATCCGCCGTTTTGGGTTTGTGCGGCAACTCGACGGTTTTCCGGAAATACACCGTGCCCGGCTCGACGCCGTTGGCCGCCTTGGGGGTGCTCCATATCCACCGACCGCTGGGAAGGTCGGCCTGTTCGATCCCCTCCTCGACATCAAGGTTCGCCCCGTCAAACTCGATCTTCTTCGCCGGTGACGGCTCCCAGTTGCCAGTGAGAGTCGCCACGGCGTCGACAAACTGCTCCGCCGACATACGGCGCACCAGCGGTCCGCGGAATACGAACTCCTTTTCCGCCTGCTCGGAGCCGTTGACCGCCGGCAACTGATACACACGCGAGGTCATGATCTGCTCCATGGTGAATTTGAGGTCGTATCCGTTGTCGACCAGCTCGCTCGCCAACAAATCCAAAAGGTCCGTGTTCCAAGATGCGTTCTCCATCTCGTCGACCGGCTCCACGAGGCCGCGACCGAGGAAGCGCGCCCAAAGCCGGTTCACGATCGTGCGGCTGAGCCGGCCGTTGTTCGGGCTGGTCACCGCTTCGGCCAGTTGCCGGATGCGGGTGGCCTTGTCGGCCTTCGGATCGATTTTGCCCAACTCCGGATGAATGAACCGCACGTCGGAAACCTTGCCGGTCGGCTTGTCGCACTCAACCATCTCAAGCGGCTTGTCCGCGTACACACTCGCAAGCGCATAGGCATCTGCCAGTGACCAGTCGTTGATGAAGCTATCGTGACACGAGGCGCACTTGAGATTCACGCCCATGAAAATCTGCGAGATGTGCTGGGCCGCCTGCATTTGCGGCTTCTGGCTGGCGTTCACCACGCCCCGCCAGACGATGCCCTTGGTGAAACCCTGCGAGTGCTCATTGGGATTGACCAATTCGTACACGAACTTGTCATAGGGCTTATTGTTGAAAAGCGATCCGTACAGCCAGCCAGTTATTTGTTTCCGGCCGCCATCAATGTAGCCGGTGCCGGCATAGTCATTGCGTAGGATGTCATTCCAGAACGCCAGCCAATGCTCAGCGTACGACGTGCGATCAGCGAGCAGTCGCCGAACCAGCTTGCGGCGTTTCTCCGCGTCCGTGTCCGCGACGAATGCCTCCAGTTCCTCCACCGGCGGCAGTAGCCCGATCGTGTCGAGATAAACGCGCCGGGCAAAAATGCGATCCGAAACCACCTCCCCTGTCTCGATGCCGTGCTCGGCAAAGTATGGCTTCAGTAGGCGATCAACCGGGTGACCACCTTCCGGCCCGGGCAACTCCGGCCGATTCTGCTTGAGGTTCATCACCGGCGCCTTGGCGAAGTTCGCGCCGTCCTCCCACTGGAGTCCCTGATCGATCCACGCCCGCAACAGGCCAACCTGTTCCGGGGTAAACTTCGAGCCTTTCTGCGGCATCACATTGTCGGGATCGATCCCGGAGACCAACTCGATGAGATAACTCCCCGCGCTGTCGCCCACCACCACCGAAGCCCCAGTGTCGCCACCGGCCAACAACTGCTCACGTGTCTCGAGGCTAAATCCGCCCTTGGCCTTGCCCTTGCCATGGCACTTGGTGCAACTCTGCTCGAGCAACGGATAAATCTCCTCGGAAAAACTGACCTTGTAGTCGGCAGCCGGCGGCAGCTTCGCCTTTTGCTCTTCGGTCAACTCAGCCCGGACACCCGCGGGCAACGCCAACAGAATACCGACAAACACAACGGCAATTCGAAAAACAACTTTCACGGTGCCCGAAAGATAAAAGCCCGCGCCCCGCCGGAAAAGGAAAATGCACTACGGCTCATTCGGCAGAATCTCGAAAACCTGGAGAGTCAATTTCCCTACCAAGCTGCCGCTCACATCCCGGAATGCCGGGTCGGCCGACAACTTTTCGGCCAAGGGCGACCCCGGTATGGCAATCGTAAACCTCGCCCCGGACTCCCTAAATGCCTGAGCTTGGCCGGACGAAACATCGCCGAACCAAGGCTGAGCGAGGTGCCAGGCGACATACAACCCGATCCGATGGCCTTCCTTCGAAAAAAATGTCGAGCCAACGACCGGCCCCACCGCACCCGCCTTCTTCATCCGCTTGGCCAAGTCCTGCGCGTAGATGCCGGCATCCGGCTGCAACGGTGTTCGCAATGCCAAAGGAACCAAAAATAACAACGCGCAGGCGCAGGCGATTATCTCGCGCTTGGCCAATGACTTCTCCGCTTGGCCAAGCGCGAGGACGAGAAATAAAGGCAGAAATAAATAAAAGTAACGCTGATCCACCGGCATCACGTAGACCGGCAGGTAAATCCCGCCGAGACATATCAGCGGAATAACAGCCCAGCGCCAACGATCGGTAAACCAATTTTTCGTCCAGGGCGGCTTGGCAAGCATCGCGAAAACAAAAAACAACGTGCCAAGCCCAAACCAACCGAGCAACACACCCACCCCGTCAAAGGCCGCCAGAAAACGAAACACCGTCTTAACATTCCGGCCGATGAGTGAGAGTTGATGCGAAAAGTTTTCGCCGCTCTCGAACGGCGACCAGTAGTCGTAATTCATCTGGCTCGGATCCTCCCACGCCGTCACCCGGCCTGGCTCCAGTTGATAAATCGTGCTGCCGAACGGGTGCGGCGCTGGCCGGTCGTTTCCCGGACCGACGATGGCATGGGCGATCGCACCGGAGGTTGAAAACGTTGGCTTGTCATACTTTACCGACAACACGGTCATCCACGGCAGTGAAACCAAGAAGAACAAACCAAGTGCTAGGCCAAGTTGCCGCCATGCCGCCTGCCCATTCTCCGCTTGGCCAAACCGCCAGCAGAGTGCGAGCAGCACACTCACCACCACGCCGACCGGCAGCGCCACCGCCTTGGCCAAGTAGGCCAGCCCCCACGTCGCGCCGGAGCCAACCGAGCGACGACGCCTGGTCAGCCAGTCCGGCGTCATCGCTTGGCCAAGCGCGAACGCCATCAGCCCGGCGACCAGCAGGTCCGGTGTCAAGTGATCCGACATCCAGCCGGGGATCGTCAACGCCAGCATCCAGGCGACGATTAACTCGTCGATTAACCGGAGCCCCACCGCGCGAACCAAAAACAGGCTGCCGTGGAAAAAAACCCCGCCAGAAATCAGCATTGCCAGTTTCCCCGCCAGCAGCGGCTCCACGCCCAGCCACAAAAACGGCACCATAAGCCAGCTCAACAACGGCCCCCAATAGCCGTTCACGGCGAAGTCGAAATTGCCCATAGACCAATACTCGGCCACGCGCATATACGCGATGGCGTCGGTGTTGAGCCGCGGCAGGTTGTTGAGCATCGACACCAGCATCAGCGCGTACGCCACCACCCAGCTCAGCCGCAGCCAAAAGCGTAGCTTCGACTCGCAGACGTTCTCTGTTTGTTTGGGCGTCAAAATAAACTAGGCGTTTTTCTTAAAGACGAACAAATTGTTTAATCCGAGTTGGAATTTCCTGTGCTTAGCCAAGCGGAAGCCGGCCGACTCGAACAACGGCGTCACTTCGCCCGGGTCGAAGCCGTGGTGCTCCTCCAGCGCCGTACCGTCTGCCAAGCGGAAGAATCGCAGCACCGCCAGGATGGCATCGACCCGTGGCGACGGCACGGTCAACACCACGCGGCCGGTGGCATCGAGCAGCCGGTGGCAGGCGCCTGCCCAAGCCTCCTTGGTGTCCTCGGGAACATGCTCCAGCACCGCCAACATTGTGATCGATTCGAACGGTTCGCAGTCTGGCAAATCGTCGGGAAAGTTCCCTCTCACGAACTGCACGCCGGATACAGCCTGTGGCTCGGCCAAACGCGGATCAATGCCAACGCCGATGAATCCGGCGCCGGAGAGGCGGTGCAGGAGCGTGCCGTCGCCGCAGCCGACATCGAGTACCCGGCCGGCCTTGGCCAGGTGCGGAAGCGCCTTACGGATGCGCCAGTTTCGGAGGCAGCGATCGAGCCATTTCACCCTTCGCCTCCC
>CAYWMH010000074.1:432-4777 GCA_964459315.1 uncultured Verrucomicrobiota bacterium | reverse complement strand
CGCGAACAGCACCGACTGGAAGCCCAGCAGCACGGCCAATGCCGAGTAGGCCAGCGTGTGCACATCGAGCTTCGCCTGGCCAAGCTGCCGCGTCTCCGGCAACAGCCATCCGCCGACGCCCAAGCCAAGCAGCATCAGCAAAAGGCCCGGGTACAAAAACAGCCAGCGCGGACTGAACAGCAGCATGAACCGGAGGTTGCGCCAACCGTCGCGCCAACTCCGCAGGTGGGGCGGCCGGCTGCGTCCGTCCGGTGAGAGCGTTGTCGGCACCTCGGCGATCCGCAGGCCAAGCAGGGTCGACTTGACGACCATCTCGCCGGCAAACTCCATGCCGGTGGTCTGCAGTTTCATCCGGTCGTACGCCGCGCGACTGAACCCGCGCAGCCCGCAGTGAAAATCCCCGACGGGGCAGCGGAAGAACAAACGACCCAGGCCGCTGAGCAGCGGGTTGCCAATGTAACGGTGCAGCGGCGGCATGGCCCCGGGCGCGATGCCGCCCTTGAACCGGTTGCCCATGACAAGGTCGCTGCCGTCACGCAATTGCTCGATGAACGGCATGAGCGCGGAGAAATCGTAGCTGTCATCGGCGTCCCCCATGATGACGAACCGCCCGCGCGCCGCCGAGATGCCACCCATCAGCGCGCTGCCGTAGCCCTTGGTCACAACCGGCACGACGCGCGCGCCTTCGGCCTCGGCGATGGCCTGGGAGCCGTCAGTGCTGCCGTTGTCGGCGACGATGATCTCACCGGAAACGCCGTTATCAGCTAGACAGGCGCAGGCTTTTTGAATGCAGACCGCGACGGTCTCGGCCTCGTTGAGGCACGGCATCACCACGCTGACTTCGGGTGGATCGCTTGTGGGTTGCTCGGGCATAAGTCACGCTTGGCCAAGACGATGCCCGAAAGGTGGCAGCACGACAATCGGCGATTGAGGGGGAGTTTATTAGATCAGTCTGATTGACTTGGTCATGGTTTCGGGTAAAAATCTCTCCTGTGCAAACCGAAGTGAGAGAGGAGGCGAAGAGGAAATTCATCAATTTCCTCGAGAAGAAGAACCTTCGTATCACCGAGCAGCGGCGCGTGATCATCGACACGGTGTTCGACACCGAGGAACATTTCACCGCCGAACAACTGCTTGAATGGGCTCGCGAAAAGGATCGCTCCGTCTCGCGCGCCACGGTCTACCGCACCCTGCCGCTGCTCACCGAGAGCAACCTTGTGCACGAGATGGACTTCGGGAAGCCGTACAAGTTTTACGACCCGAACTACTCCGACCACCCCAACCACAACCACCTGATCTGTGAAGACTGCGAGAAGATCGTGGAATTCGACAGCGAACAGATCGAGTCAATCGAGAACGACATCGGGCATGAACTGGGCTTCACGGTGAAGTCACAAAAGCTGCAACTCTCTGCCACCTGCGATGAGTTGAAACGTCGCGGGGCCTGCGACAACAAGACCTCCGAATAGCGGCATTCAATACGACTTGAGCAACAGGCGGTGATCCACCCTGCCTTGCTGGTGGTGTTCAAGCGGCGGCAGCTCACAAAACGTGGGCGACCCGGTCTCGGCCAGGAGGGTCTTGGCGTGCTGTTGCAATTCGGCCCAGCGCGGCCACTCCAACTCCGGCGCGTGGTTGATCTGCCGCAACAGGCTGCGCCATTCGATGATCGCGCGGTCGATGTCCCCCGCGCCCAGCAGCTCCGTCACCCAGTTTCCCTTGTCGGCTGGGTTCGCGTGCAACGCAGCGACAACTTGTTCCGCCCCCGCGCCGTAACGCGGCGGCAATCCGGCATCAAGATAGCCGGCAACGGTGGTGTCTCCGTAACGCTCGCGGCAGGCGATCGGGATGCGCCCCTCCCAGCGATTCTCCTCGTTCCCAAAACGGTGACCGGCATCGAGGTTCGCCAACTCATAGACCAGCTCATCGATCGGCAGCGAGCCGTCCTCCAGCGCCGCCGCGATGCCCAGCCCATAGCTCTGCGAAAAAAAACTGACGACCCGGCCGCGCCTCGTCGGGCGGCCGTTCTCGTCGACTAGCTT
This sequence comes from uncultured Verrucomicrobiota bacterium, assembly GCA_964459315.1. Lineage (GTDB taxonomy): Bacteria > Verrucomicrobiota > Verrucomicrobiia > Limisphaerales > UBA1096 > UBA1096. The sequence continues at coordinate 2,735 of CAYWMH010000074.1, read as the reverse complement.
GAGCCGTCTCCACAGCAGCGCCGCACCGGTGGCCGGCCGGAGTTCGCGGCAGTCGCCGTGCAGGGCGCAACCGGCACAGGTCGGGTTGACCACCTGCCGCTCTTCCGGCCGCCAAAGCGCGATGCCGTGTGAATCGACATGGGCGGGAACGGGGAGCTGCCCCAGCCGCAGCTGAACGAGAAGCCGGTTGTCCTCTTGGCAAAATTGTTCCACCCGGGTTTGGTTTGCCGCCAGTTTCTCCTCGAGGAGCGGCTGGATTTTCTTCTGCCACAGCTTGAGCGGCACCACGCGCATCCGCCAGCCGGTCAGCCGCCGCACCCACTTGGCCAAGTCGAGCCGGTCGTTGTTGAGCCTATCCGCCACTTTCTGCTCCCGGCCGTACGCTTGTCCGCCGGGCAACAGCACCAACTCCCCGGCACCGGTGCGGCGAAGCACCTCCGGCTCGAGTAAGGCTGGGCGCAGCACGGGCGCTTGGCCAAGCGGCGGTTCCGCGACCGCCGCCTCGTCGCCGCTTGGCTTCCCCGGGACAAACATTTCACCCAGCGGCATCGGCTTGGCCTTGGGCCACGGCTCCCAGCCGCCCTGGCTGTTTTGCATCTCGCGAATGCGCTTGCGTGCTTTCCGGGCGCGCTCGGAATCGGTACCCAGGCCGCACGGTACGTCCGGATGCTTCATCGCGAACTCCATCCCAAGCGGGATCGGCTGGGTGCTGAACAGCCGTTCCTGCACGCGCACCGCCTCGGCGTACGGGTCGTAGCCCTGCTCCGCCGCGCCATGCATCAGGCCCAATAGCGAGGCCCAGTCCACCAGGCCGTTGCGGGAGAGGAGACAGGGATGGCCGTCGCGGATGCGGATTTCGTTTCGGGATACCAGTCCGTAACCGATCTCGTCGATGCCGCGCCGGCCGGCGCGCCCAAACATCTGGTGAATTTCATCCGCCCGGATCGGCACTTCCAAGTGATCCCGCCGGTAGGAATCGGCGGCCAAGGCGACGCTGCGGAGGGAAAAATTAATGCCGGCGGCCAGGCCCATCGTGGCCACGACAACCCGAAGTTGGCCGGCCTTGGCCAACGGCTCGATCACGCCGGCCCGAGCGCCGTAGCTCAGTCCGCTGTGGTGATACGACACCCGCGCCTGCAACATCCGAGCCAAGCGATCGCCGACAAGTTCCCTCTGCCCGGCACTCAACTGGAGCGGGTTTGGGTTCGGCAGGTTCCGGGCTATATCAGCGGCAAGAACCTCGGCGGCGCGGCGGCGCGGGGCAAACACCAGCATCGGCCCCAACCCCTCCGCGAGTGCCTTGGCCGCGAACCTCGGCCAGTAGCCCCGTACGCATGACGGGACATTGTAATTGAGCATGCCGGCGTACACCTCCTCAAGCGGCACCGGCCGGTCGTCGTGCCACACCCACTCCGCGTCACGGCCCAGGCGCTGCAGCCATGCAACGACATGGCGCGGGTTGGCCACGCTACCACTGAGCAGCAACAACTGGGTTTGGGGCGGTGCCATCGCGATGGCTAACTCGTAATTGAGACCGCGCTCTGGATCGCCTAGCATCTGGTACTCGTCGATGACCAGCAGCTTGGGTCCGTCTCCGTTGAGGAGGCGGTTTTTCTGGGTCTCCAACGTGGCGACGATGACCGGCGCGTCGAGATTCTCAGACAGATCGCCGGTGGCGATTCCGACGTCCCAGCCGCGCGCCCGCCACTCGGCGAGTTTGTCATTCGCCAAGGCGCGGGTCGGCACGGTGTAGATCGCCTGACCGGGGTTGCGGCCGTCATTGGACCACAACTCAAAAATGAAGGTTTTGCCCGCGCCAGTCGCCGCGTGAACAACCACATCCCGGCCGGCCCGCAGATGTTGCACGGCCTCCTGCTGCCACAAGTCCGGCACAACAACCTGGTCCAGAGCGGAAAAACGATCCAGTTGCTCCCCAAACTCCCGCATACGGCAGGATTAGCAAATCGTCGGAAAAAAACGAGAAATTGGGTAAAAAACAGGAAACATTCGGTTTTGGTAGCCAGTTGGCATACGCGTTGCTGAGTCAAGTTGAAGATTTCGCGTTACAGCGCGGATTGATGTTGTTCTTTGCTATTTGGTTCAGGGTTGGGGTGGATTTGATTTGCACGAGGGTCAGATTCCACCCGGAAGTTGAGCAAACTTCGGTTGAAACTCTGGACAACTTTGCGGTTCACGGGCCTCCGGCCCGTACGAGCTGCGATCGCTTGGTCGGCCGCCCGGTTAGGTTTCTGACAACTCCAGAACCGAAGCGGCCCACCAACGGCCATCCCCCCGCTGCCCCC
>CAYWMH010000074.1:0-422 GCA_964459315.1 uncultured Verrucomicrobiota bacterium | reverse complement strand
CCACACGCCCGTCATTCGTTTTCACAAGAAAGTTTTCATAACCTAAGCTGCACACAAAGGGCCATCACACAGATGCCCCAACCCCTTGGGAGGTCGACCTTCCCAATTTCACCCGCCACAAAGCAATGGGGCAGCGCCGAAACGCTGCCCCATGCTGCACGAGGATTGGATCACTGTCCCTCCGCAACTGGAAGAGGATCCATTGCCCCAATTCCGTTAGCCAATGAGCTGGAGAGCCATTGAAGGAAGCATGTTGGCCTGTCCCAACATTGCCGTGCCGCTTTGAACCAGGATGTTGTACCTGGCGAACTCGGTGGCTTCTTCCGCCACATTCACATCCTTAATCCGACTATTGGCAGCTGACATATTCTCATTCAGGATGGTCACCTGATCGTCGGTCATGTTCAACCGCTGGATGTTCG
>CAYWMH010000073.1:9667-10087 GCA_964459315.1 uncultured Verrucomicrobiota bacterium | reverse complement strand
GTTCCCGGCTTGAACATCAGGATGTAGACAAGGTTCTCAAAATTCCCGTAGTAAAACGGCTTGGCATCCCGCATTCGGGAAAAGTATTTGAAGAGCGCGTCGTGTGTGCCTTCTTGCCAGGTAAGTCTGAAATCGTCTATGTGAGAGAGAACGGTGCTTTCGTCGTCGTGTGCCTGAGTGCAGAGCTGCATCCAAATTGACTGTCCATCCTGCCATCCGCCTGGGAAGTAGAAGCTTTTATCCGCAGGACCATTGATGTAGCTCGCCCAGAAGCAGCCGAACCAGCCGCGTTCATGCACATGCGGGTGTGGCTTGAAGCGCAAATCCCGATCGAGATACCACGGGGCTCGAAGGGTGAATCGGGTGGTGCTTTCGTCAGGAAAGGTCGGCGTCGCAGGCTGGTGAGACTCGGCCCGGCGG
>CAYWMH010000073.1:3628-9657 GCA_964459315.1 uncultured Verrucomicrobiota bacterium | reverse complement strand
GTACTGGCGCGATGCCGCAGTTCCCAAACCCCATTGTAGCCGGCACGGTGACCGCCATGACCCGCATTGTCGCCGATGACAGCGGTAATATCCCCACCGGAAAATGTCGCGTGTGCCATGCGGCCAGCCTGCCACCCCGCCCGCGCCTGGCCAAGCGCTGTTTCGTCCTAGCCCTTGGCCAAGCGGTAACCGTATGAAAGGATGCAGATGAATGCAGATTTTCAGGATTGAAATTTTAACTGTGAAAAACAGTGAAATCAGAGTCCCATAAAATAATTGACATTAAGCATATTCGTTGCCTCAAACGAATCCTGGGGCTTGAATCACTCCCTCAACCGATCGACTCGAATGAACCCGGCCAAGCCCAGTGAAACGATGTTCCGAGTGCTTTTTCCGGCGCTGCTCGCCGTGGCGCTTGGCCAAGCCGGGTGCGGGCCGGGCGAATCGGCATCTCCGCCCGAGCCGACGCCCGAGCCGCAACCGGCACCGAAGGTCGAGACCCGCACGCTGCACGAGCTGGCCGCGAGCGACGACACCAACGCGCTGCGGCAGGCATTGCAGCTTGGCCAAGCGATCGATGCGCCCAACGCGCTTGGCCAAACACCGCTGCACGTCGCCGCGATCGAAAACAAACTGGCCAACATCGAGGCGCTGCTGGCCTTCCGCGCGAACCTCCACGCGAAGACGCAAAAGGAAAAAGTGGACGCGCTTTACCTCGCCTGCAACCACGGCAGCCTCGACGCCATCAAGCCGCTCGTGACCGGCGGCGGCAAGACCGACTCGACCGCGCCGAACGGCTGGACGGCTGTTCACGTGGCGGCGATCCACGGCCGCGACACCGTGCTCCAATTGCTGCACGATCTTGGCAAGAACCTGAGCCCGCTTTGCCCCGACGGCACGCCGCTTGACTTCGCGCGCATTCACAAGCGTGACTCCACGGTCCAACTGCTCACCAGGCTTGGCGCGAAAAAGGGGGCCACCTTCTCGGTGCACCTGGCCGCGCGCCACGGCGACATCGAGGCACTCGACGACTGGCTGAAACGCAACCGGGCCAACGTCCATTTCCGCATGAAAAAACATCGGGCCACGCCGCTACATTGGGCCGCCGAGGCCGACCAGGCGGAGGCCGCTGAGTTGCTGCTGAAACACGGCGCGGACAAGACGGCGCGCACCGACGGCGGCTGGACCCCGCTCCACTCCGCCGCCGCTAATGGCAGCACGAATGTCATCTCGCTGCTGCTCCTGCGCCGCGCGCCGGTAAATGCCATCAGCCAAAGCGGCACGCCGCTCGACCTGGCCCGGGGCTACTAACAGCCCGCCGCCGCCTAATTGCTCGAGGCCTGGCGCGGCCGCGCCGGGCGCGAGGTGTCGATCCACATGGCCGCCGCCAAGGGCGATGCCGTCGCCGTGCAGGCGTTCTTGCGCCGGGGCGTCAAGGTGAACGTCCCCGGGCCGCTGCACCAAAGCACGCCGCTGCATTGGGCCGCCGGGGCCGGGAAGGTGAACACGATGGAACTGTTGATCGCGCTCGGGGCCGACGTGGACGCGCTGAGCAACAGCCACGCCACGCCGCTGCACCAAGCCGTGCTGCACAACCGACCGGAGGCGGCGGCGCTGCTCATCCGCAACAACGCCGACTTGAACAGCCAAAACAAGTCCGGCCACACCCCGCTCGATTACGCCACCGCCAACCGCTGGGAAGACCTGATCCGGTTGCTGCAAACCGCCGGCGCCATCAGCGGCAAGACGCTGTAGCTTTCAGAGCGGGGCATTGACGAGCGTGTCGGCGACGTGGCCGAGTTGCGCCTCCGACATCTCCGGATACACCGGGATGCTCAAAACCTCCCCCGCCATCTTTTCGCAGACCGGCAGCGACTCGCCAAAGCTGGGCAGATGCGCGAAGCATTCCTGCCGGTGCAGCGGCACCGGGTAGTAGATCGCCGAGCCGATGTCGTTCGCGGCCAGGTGCGCCTGCAAGTCGTCGCGCCGGCCGTTGGCCACCCGGAGGGTGAACTGGTTCCACGTGTGGCCGCGCCCGTCGACTTCACCGGGCAGCACCAATCGCCCGTCGGCAACGTGGGCGCACTCGGCCAAGCGCTCGAGGTACTGCGCGGCGTTGGCCCGGCGCTTGGCCAGGTAGCCCGGGAAGTGGTCCAGCTTGACCCCGAGCAGCGCGGCGTGCAACGGGTCCATCCGGAAGTTGCCGCCGATCGCCTTGTGGTAATATTTCGGCGCACCGCCGTGCACGCGCAGGATGCGCGCCCGCTTGGCCAAGGCGTCGTCGTCGGTGGTGATCATGCCGCCGTCGCCGAACCCACCGAGGTTTTTCGACGGAAAAAAACTGAACGCGCCCAGGCCGCCCATCGTGCCGACTTGTTGGCCGCCGTGGGTCGCGCCCATCGACTGCGCGGCATCCTCGAGCACGGCCAGGCCGTGCGCCTTGGCCAGACGCAGCACGCCGTCCATGTCCGCCGCCTGGCCGAACAAATGCACCGGGATGATCGCCTTGGTGTTGCCGGTCATGCGCCGCTCAGCGTCGGCGGGGTCGATGCTGAAATCGGCGTCAAGCGAGTCGACAAAAACCGGCGTCGCGCCGGTGCGGGCGATCGCCCCGGCCGTCGCAAAAAACGTGAACGACGGGCACATCACCTCGTCGCCGGGGCCGATGCCGAGCGTCATCAGCGAGAGCAGCAGCGCGTCGGTGCCGGAGCTGACGCCGATGGCGTGCCGCACCCCGACGGACTCAGCGGCCCGTTCCTCGAACCGGGTCACCTCCGGCCCGAGGATGAACTGCGACGACTCGAGCAGACGCGCAAAGGCGGCCTTCAACTCAGCGTCGAGCGGCTGGTTTTGTGCGCCCAAGTCAAGCAGCGGGACGTGGATCGGTTCTCCCATGGGCGACGGAGTATTCGCCGAACGTTGGGCCAAGCGCAAGGCGCATTGCCGTTGACACCGCCGAGCCCCGGGCCGACGCTTCGGCCGACCGATCATGAAATCGCTTCTTCCCGTTCTTCCCATCGCGTGCGCGGTGGCGCTTGGCCAAGCGGCCGAGCCGGCCAAGCTGACGCTGAATTGGGCCAAAAATTACCTGACGATCCGTGGTGATCATCTCCCCGGCCAGGAGATGAAAATCCATTACCTCGAGGCATATTGCCGTGACAATTCGCAGACGACCAACTGGGGACAGCACACCGTCGTCGGCCACAAGACGCGCCTCGTCTCCCGCAGCGGAGACGGCTCGCAGATTCGGCTGCATTGCGACGTGAACGACGGCGTGACGGTCGAGCACGTCATCACCGCCACGCACGACGAGGTCGATTTTCTGCTCACCGCGCACAATCCCACGGCCAGGCGATCCGAGGCTCACTGGGCGCAGCCATGCATCCGCGTCGGGAAATTCACCGGCACCGGCGCGGACGCCACCGCCGACAAGTACGCCTACATCAAAAAGAGCTTCGTCTACCTCGACGGGCGACGGACGATGATGCCGACGCAGGGCTGGGCGACCGAGGCCCGCTACATCCCCGGCCAGGTTTGGGCCGGGCCGGGCGTGCCACGCGCCGACGTCAACCCGCGCCCGCTGCATCCCGACGTGCCAAGCAACGGGCTGATCGGCTGCTTCAGCGGTGACGGCTCGATGATCTTCGCCACCGCGTTCGAACCATATCAGGAACTGTTTCAGGGCGTCATCCGCTGCCTGCACAGCGACTTCCGGCTCGGGGGCCTCGCGCCCGGCGAGACGCTGAAAATCCGGGGCAAAATCTACCTTGTCAAAAAAGACGAGGCCGCGCTGCTCAAGCGCTACCACAACGATTTCCCCGAACACAAAGCGCTCCACCGGCCAACGAAAAAGTGACCCGCCAAGAGGGACGAGTTCCACCTAGTCCCAAATTGTTATCGGATTGGGGGCAAGGCGGAACTTGCCCCTCCCTTGACTGAACCTCCCATTTTTTGCCGGGTGCCGCTTGACTTGGCGGCGTGCATCGGCGACAAAGGTCGCGGTTCATGCCGAAGCATTCATCTGCAAGACAACCACTTACGACCAAGGAAAAACGGGATCTCGACATCGAGATCGCCTTTCTGGAAGGCCTCACCCAGCGTGACCCGAAATACGTTGAGGCACTCCAGTTGCTTGGCGACAACTACACGCAGCGCGACCGGTTTCGCGACGGCCTGGCTGTCGATGAGCACCTGGCCAAACTGCTCCCGGATGACTCGATGGTGTTTTACAACCTGGCCTGCAGCTACTCCCTCACCGACCGGATCGACGAGTCCATCACCGCCCTCAATAAGGCGATCAACCTCGGCTACAAGGATTCGCAGTGGATGGACAAGGATCCCGACCTCAACAACGTCCGCACAGACCCGCGCTACAAGCGCATCCGCCGCCAGCTCGAGCTCAAGTTCAGCAGCCCCTGACGCGCACCTCGCGCCATGAAAGTCACGCACCACGGCACGTCGCGGCATTACCGCACGGTCTGGTTTGACGCGCCCCGAAACCGGGTTCGGCTCATCGAGCAACGGCTGCTCCCCCACCAGTTCAAAATCGTCTCCACTGCGGACTACCGCGAAACCGCCTGCGCCATCACCGACATGGTCGTGCGCGGTGCCGGCGCAATCGGGGCCACCGCCGCCTATGGTCTGGCGCAGGGTGTGCGGGCATTTCGGGGCCGTGGACTGAAGGCGTTCGACAAGCACACGGCCAAGGTTCACAGAACGCTGGCCGAGGCGCGGCCCACTGCGGTCGATCCGCTCAACGCCATGCGCTCGATGCTCGCGCAAATGAACGGCCCAACCGTGGCCGAGCGGCAGGCGCAGGCCTTGGCCTTGGCCGAACAGTTTGCCGACGACGACGCGGCCCATTGCCAGACGCTTGGCCAAGTGGGCGAGCCGCTCATTCAGGATGGCGCCCGCGTGCTGACTCATTGCAATGCCGGCTGGCTGGCGTTCGTTGATCACGGCTCCGCCACCGCGCCGCTGTACGCCGCGCAGGCGAACGGCAAAACGTTCCATGTGTTTTGCGGCGAGACACGACCCCGTTCGCAGGGTGCCGTACTCACCGCGTGGGAGCTGGCGCAGCAAGGCATCCCGCACGACATCATCGCCGACAACGCCGCCGGTCACCTCATGCAGCGCGGCGAGATCGACCTCGTCATCACCGGCAGCGACCGTACGCTGGGCCGCACCGGCGAGGTGGCCAACAAGATTGGCACCTACACCAAGGCAGTCCTGGCCAAGCGGCATGGCATTCCGTTTTATGTCGCCATTCCGCTCTCGACGATCGACTGGGAACTCGAGTCCGGCGCGGCCATCCCGATCGAGGAGCGCGCGGAGGAGGAAGTGCTCAGCTCCTGGGGCGTGACACCCGGCGGCCGGCGACAGTCCGTGCGCGTGGCCAACCCCGGCAGTAGCGCGCGCAACCCGGCCTTCGACGTCACACCGCCGGAACTGATCACCGGCATCATCACCCCGCTCGGTTGCCTCAAGCCGCGCCAAATGTGGAGAAACCGGGCTAAGCTTGGCCAAACGGTGGCGGTTTAGCGACCCCTGCCCCGCGCTTCGCCAAACGCAATTTGACCGTTTGCTTGGCTGCAAGGGCGGGTGTACTTTTTCCGTTCGACATCACTTTTACCCATTAAAGTCATGAAAAAACAGATCCTCACTTCCCTTGCCGCCGGACTGGCATTGGCCGTCCTGCTTTGCTGCGGAACCGGCTTGGCCAAGGCCGATCATCACGAGCAACTTGGCCACAAAATCGAGGCCGAGTTGGCCCAGATCGAGGCCGAGGCGCTGCTGGAACAGTTCAAGGAACTGACCCGGCACACCCTTAAACTGGAACTGGAGCGGGCGACCCTTGAGGTCGAAGCCGAGACGGCGCAGAGCGAAGAGGAACGCGCCGAGTTGGAGCAGCACCTTCGGCGAACACGGATGACACAGGAACGACTCCACCATTTGCGCGAGGAAACGCGGAGCCGACTCCACCACATCGCCGAAGCATTGGCCCACCATCCCCGCGAGCACCGGGAGGA
>CAYWMH010000073.1:0-3528 GCA_964459315.1 uncultured Verrucomicrobiota bacterium | reverse complement strand
GACTCCACCACATCGCCGAAGCATTGGCCCACCATCCCCGCGAGCACCGGGAGGAACGGAAACATGGCCGCGAAGACGCCGGACTCGAGGAGCGCCTGCACCAGATGAAGCGGCAAATCGAGGAGCTTCGCGAAGCCGGCAAGCACGACCGCGCCGACCTGCTCGAGCGCGAACTCGAGGAACACCTGCAAGCCCACCGGAAGCGCAACGAACACCGCCGCCGGGAGAGGCGAGGCGAGAGGGAGGACGGCCAGGCGGAGTTACGCCAGCACCTTGAGCATCTGCGGGCAGAGCGCCGTGAGGCGATGGCGCATCTCGAGGAGTTGATGGTTGCCGCTCGGCACATCGAGGGCGACGGTGAGGAGGCACAGGCCAAGCGCCACCGGCTCGAGGATCGCGCCGCGGAGGTGAAGGCGCACCTGGGCGAACTCAACGAACAGCTCGAGGAACTCGAACACGCCCTCGAGGCGCGTCACCGGGGCGCAGAACGCAAACGCGCGGAACGGGAGGAGCGCGAGCGGGACGAGGTGCGGGAACGCGAGGAGTAGCCCGGCCGGTTACCCGTTGTTCCCGATCGAGTCCGCCAGGCGCGACAGTTCGCCGCCCAGCCGCTGGCGGGTCATCTTGGCGTTGAGCTTTTCGCTCAAAGAGGCGCACAGCATGAGGAAGCAGTCCGTCCCCGGCTCCTCCTGAAGTTGATGCCCGGAAAAGTCCCGGAAGCACTCCTGCCGCAAATCCGTCAGTTCGTCCTGTAGCTTTTGCAGTTTCTCGAGGGCGTCCCCGCTTGGCGTCGCGTCGAGTGACATTTGTTCCCGCTCGATCCGGATGACCTCGCGGATGTAATAATCCAGCCGGGTCTCCTTGGATCGGTCCCGTTTCTTCCGGTACCATTGCCAGCCGACGACCGCCGCCACGATCATCGACACGAAAAAGGAGCGCATGCTCTCCCACATGTCGACGATTTCCGGCTTGATCAGCGTGCGGCTCTCCGGCTCGTACACCCAGTTGGCCCCCTCGTGCACGGGGAAAAACGGCCGGGCGCGGGCGAACGGCTTACCCTGCTCGAACAACTCGCCCAGTTGGTTTTCCTTCTGGAACGGCGTCTCGAGAATGGCCTTGGTGATCCGCTCGACGAGGCTGCCCGGGACGTCATCCCGCGTGATGAGGTGCGCGCCGGTCGCCACGGTCTCGATGTCCGCCCGCGGCACCGCCCGGCCCTCGAACCGGTAGATGCCGCGCGGCACCGTGAACGGCGACAGATGCAGTTCCATCGCCGCCAGCGCCTTGTTGTTCGGGATGCTAAGGAAACGCACCCTGCCGCTGCGTGCCAGCGCATGGAACACGTCCGCGTGCATGCCCACCGTGATGAACGACGCATCCACCTCGTCCCGCTCGAACGCCCCGATCAACTCCGTGTACGGCAGGTTGCGGTGGTGTTCCCCCGGTTTCTCCCCGAGGCTGCGCAACAGTCGCAGCGACATCGGGTAGTCGGCGGAAAGTTCCGGTCCGAGGTTGACAACCCGGCCCTTCAAATCCGCCAACGATTCGATGCCGCTGCCGTCCCGCACGGCGATGTGCAGCGGCTGCGAGTACAGGTTCGCCACGAACGCCACGTGCCCGAGCTTGGCCGGGTCAATCCGCTGCGCCTCCTGCTCCAGTAGCGCCGGGGCGTACGCCTTCAAGGTTTCGCGGGAGCCGGGCTGGAACAGCGCTAGATCGGCCTTGCCCTCCGCCACCAGCTTCAGGTTTTCAAGCGACCCGGCGGTGGTCAGCACCGTGGCCCGCCGGCCGAGCCGCGTGACCACGTTCGACAGGCTGAGCGCGATCGGGTGATACAGCCCCTTCTCCGGCCCGCCGGCGATGACCACCTTGCGGTTCATCCGGACCAGTGCCTTGGCCAGCTGATACAGTGGCACACAAATCAGCAAGCCGAGCAGGCCAAGGGTGATCCATTTGCGCTTCATGAGGTGAAGAAATTCGCCAAAAACCGTACCGCTTGGCCAAGCGGGGAGCAAGCACGCAGCGCTTGGCCAAGCGGACGCATTTTTTGGTGGCGGCGGAGCTGAGCCTCCCCGACATTGGGCGCGTGACGGATTCCGCCCTGCAGGGTGCCAGCGTGCTGCTGGTCGAGGACGAGCCGCTCCTGCGCAAACAGGTGGCGGCCGCGCTCGAGCAGCACGACGCCGACGTAACAGCCGTCGGCACGCTCGACGAGGCGCGCCGTATGATCCAGTCGCTGCCGTTCGATTTTGCGCTGCTCGACGTCAACCTGCCGGACGGCCTCGGCACCGACCTGCTTGCCGAGGGCGTCTTTTCCCCCAGTACCGCCGTCGTCGTCTGCACCGCCGAGGGCGGCGTGCAGGGCGCGGTCGAGGCGATCAAGAACGGCGCGCAGGACTATCTCCTCAAGCCGGTCGATCCCGCCGTGCTGCCGCTCGTGCTGCACCGCGCCCGGGCCAGTCGACAATCCGCCCGGCTGGCCGAACACGACCGGCACGATCCCGACACCACCGGCGAGCGGCTTTTTTTCGGCGACGCGCTTGGCCCGTTCCGCGGTCAACTTGACAAGATTGTCGCGGCAGATGAGCGGCTTGGCCGCGACTTGTCGCCCGTGTTGCTCGAGGGCGAAACCGGCACCGGCAAAACCAGCATCGCCCGCTGGCTGCACCACCACGGGCCGCGCGCCGCCGGGCCGCTCGTCGAGGTTAACTGCCCCGCGCTGCCGGAGAGTCTCGCCGAGTCGGAACTGTTCGGCCACGAGCGCGGCGCGTTCACCGACGCCAAGTCGGCTCGCATGGGCCTGTTCGAGGCGGCCAAGGGCGGCACTCTTTTTCTTGATGAACTGGCCAGCCTCCCGCTCGGCCTGCAGGCCAAGGTGCTCAAGGCGATCGAGGAAAAACGCATCCGGCGACTCGGCGGCAACCGGGAAATCGACGTCGACGTTCGCATCATCGCCGCCAGCAACCGCGACCTTGGCCAGGCGGTGGCTGACGGCCAGTTCCGAGACGACCTGCATCACCGGCTGAGCCTGTTCCGCCTCGTCATCCCGCCGTTGCGGGATCGCGGGCAAGATATCTTGAAGCTGGCCGATCAACTGCTTTCGCAGCTCTGCCGCCGCCACCGGGTCGCCGGCCGGCCGATCAGCACCGAGGGCCAGTCGCGGCTGCTCGGCCATCCCTGGCCCGGCAACGTCCGCGAACTCAGCCACGAGCTGGAGCGCACTGTCGTCTTCGAGGAAGGCGCCGAATGGACGTTCGCCGCGCTGCCGGGTGGCAGCGAACCGGCCGCCCCAGACGGAGCGACTGGCGGATTGCTCAACGCCGGATTTCAATTTCCGCAGGACGGCTTTTCGCTGGAGGGCACCATCAACGAGATCATCCAGCGGGCCATCGACCAGTCCGGGGGCAACGTCTCCGCCGCCGCCCGCCTCCTCGGCGTCCCCCGCGACTACATCCGCTACCGCCAAAAGGGCGGTAGGAAATAGCCTCCAAACCAATTAAACGCAAAGCACGCCGATCGGCGTCCTTT
>CAYWMH010000072.1:0-10176 GCA_964459315.1 uncultured Verrucomicrobiota bacterium | reverse complement strand
AACCGGATCTGGTGTCATATGACCGGGCGAGCCCTAATCGAACCGGTAGACGATGTACGGGACACCAACCCACCCTCGAATCCATCTCTGATGGAAACGCTGGAGCGGGAACTGCGCCAGAGCAACCATGACCCCCGACATCTGATCCGCTTGATTGCAAATTCCAGAACCTACCAGTTTTCCGCAGAGCCCCGCGGCGGCACGGCCGGTTCAGAGGAAAACTTCGCGCGGGCCACCGTGCGTCGTCATCCCGCGGAGGTACTCCTCGACGCCGCGCACCGGTCGCTCGACGGCCCCATCGAGTTCGCCGACGCGCACAAAAGCAAACGGTCGATCGGGATGCCCGGCGTGGAGAGCGTGCACCTGTCACGCAACCCAAGCCACGGCGAGCGGTTCCTCAAGCTGTTCGGGAAGCCCGCACGGCTGACCAACTCCGACGCCGAACGCAACGACGACACCACCCTCGCCCAGGTGTTCGAACTCACCGGGGGCGAGACCCTCAACCGCCTGCTGCGGCAGAACCACAACCGGATCGGGCGGCAACTCCGCGCCGGGCACGGGGATGGCGAGATCATCGACACCCTCTACTGGGCGATCCTGACCCGCGCCCCATCCGCCCGCGAGAGCGCCACGATGCAGCAGCATCTCGCCACCGCCGACAACCGGCGCGGCGCGCTCGAGGACGTGGCCTGGGGATTGTTGAACGCGAAGGAATTCATGTTGAGACGATGAAGAATCCATCCTGCCACGGTTTTCGGGAGACCGCCATCGCGCGGCGCACGCTGCTGCGCGCGGGGGGCATGGGGCTGCTGGGCCTGACCATGCCCAGGCTGTTGCGCGCCTCGGAGGCGACCGCAAAAAAACTCACGATCGCACCCAAGGCCAAGTCGGTCATCTTCCTGTTCCAGTGGGGCGGCCCGAGCCAGATCGACATCCTCGACATGAAGCCGGACGCGCCGAAGGAATACCGCTCGCCGCACGGGCAGATTCGCACCTCCTGCCCGGACATCGAGATTTGCGAGCACCTGCCGCGCATGGCCCGGCACATGGACAAGTGCACCGTGATCCGCACGCTGCACCACACTATGAAAAACCACAACTCGGCCGGCTACTACGCGCTCTCCGGCCAGGCACCGCCCAGCGACGACCAGCGCCTGCGCGACCTGCCCGACCTTTATCCGGCCTACGGCTCGGTGGTCAGTAAACTCCGGCCGAACGAGGACCGGGGCATGCCGACGTTTGTCTCCTACCCGCATGTCATTGCCGACGGCTCGCGGACACCGGGCCAGCACGCCAGTTTTCTTGGCAAGCGACACGATCCTCTGTTCATCCCGCGCGACCCGAACAAGGTGCACTTCCGCCTGCCGGAACTGAGCCTGCCCGATAACCTGACCCTTGGCCGACTGCAGGCGCGGCGCGGCCTGCAGCAAATCATCGACGCCCAGTCGCGCCTGCTCGAGTTCTCCGAGCAGGCCCGCGGGCTGGACGACTATTACAAGAACGCCCTGGCGATGCTGAACTCGCCCCGCGTCCGCGAGGCCTTTGACATCGGGCAGGAACCCGCTTGGCTTCGGGAGAAATACGGCCGGACCACCTACGGGCAGGGCTGCCTCCTCGCGCGGCGCCTTGCCGAAGCCGGCGTCAAGTTCACCACCTGCTACTTCTCGAACAGCATCGGCGGACGCAGCAAGACCAGCGGCGGCTGGGACACCCACGGCTTCGACGACACCCGCATGTACCCGATCGTCGAGGCCTACCACCTGCCGGTCACCGACCAGACATTGCCGACCCTGCTCGAGGACCTGGAACAACGTGGGATGCTGGACGAAACGCTGGTCGTGTGGATGGGCGAATTCGGCCGCACACCAAAGATCAACAAGAACGCCAGCCGCGATCATTGGCCCAACTGCTACAGCGTCCTGCTCGCCAGCGGCGGCGTGAAGCAGGGCTACGTCCACGGCAAATCCGACAAGCACGCCTCGGAACCGGCCGAGGATGCCGTTACGCCCGAGGACCTGGCGGCGACGATTTACTACCTGCTTGGCATCAACCCGAAGGCGCACATCCACGACACACAGGACCGCCCGTTGATGATCTCCAGCGGTGAGCCGGTCATGGACGTCATCGCCTAGCCGGCCGCTCTTGGCCAAGCGCTTGGCTTAATCCTCCGCCTTGGAGGAGCGGGTGGTGAGATCGAGCAGCGCCTGTCGCAGATCCTTGCCTTCGTGCAGCATGGCGTACACCTCGTCGATGATCGGCGTGCTGACATCGCGGGTGCGCGCGAGATGCCACGCCGACCGCGCGGTCGGGTAGCCCTCCACCACCGACACCGAGTCGGCGAGGATCGCCTCCGGCGTTTCACCGCGCCCGATGCGCAGGCCGAATTGGTAATTCCGGCTCAGGCTCGAGAAACAGGTCACCGTCAGGTCGCCCAGCCCGCTGAGGCCGGCAAACGTCTCCGCGCGCGCGCCGCACGCCACGCCCAGGCGGCGCATCTCCGCGATCGCGCGCGTGACCAATGCCGCCTTCGAGTTATCGCCAAAGCCCAGCCCGGCCGACGCCCCCGCCGCGATGGCGATGATGTTTTTCAGCGCACCACCCAACTCGACGCCGGTCAAATCTTCGCTCGTGTAGACGCGAAATGTCGGCCGGTGAAAAACCTGCTGCACCGTTGCCGCCGCCTCGGCGGAATCACTGGCCGCCACCGCCGCGCTGGGCATGTCGCGGCATACCTCCTCCGCCAACGTCGGGCCGGACAGCGTCGCCACCTTGGCCAACGGCATCGTCTCGCCGAGGATGCCGCCCATCGTCAGGCCGGTCTCGAACTCAATGCCCTTTGTCACGCTCACTGCCACGCCGTCGAACTGGGCCAGGCGCGCCGTGACCTCGCGAAACGCCCGCGACGGCACAGCCAGCACCACGCAGCCCGCGCCGTCCACCGCCTTGTCCAAGTCGGGCTCCGTCGGCAGGTCGCGCGGCAGGTCGATCCCGGGGAGGTAACGCTCATTGCGCCCCGCCTGGCCAAGCGCAGCCAGCGCTCCGGCATCGCGCCCCCAGAGGCAGACCTCGCCGCCGTTCGCATGCGCCACCTTGGCCAACGCCGTCCCCCAAGCCCCCGCCCCGATCACTGTGGT
This sequence comes from uncultured Verrucomicrobiota bacterium, assembly GCA_964459315.1. GTDB lineage: Bacteria > Verrucomicrobiota > Verrucomicrobiia > Limisphaerales > UBA1096 > UBA1096. The sequence continues at coordinate 7,042 of CAYWMH010000072.1, read as the reverse complement.
TTTCATTTCGCCGTTTGCTTTCGACTGCCCCACGCGCGGTGCTCGGTGCCGTCCATGAGTCGCCGGATGTTAATCCGGTGCTTCCAGATTGCCATCGCGGCGAGGAACAGAAAAATCCAAAACAGCAGCCCGAACCGATTCGCGCCATCGCTTGGCCAAACGACGGCACCAACCGGCAGCACCACTGCGGCGGCAATCGATGCCACCGACACATATCGGCTGACCGCAAAAAACAGAATCCACGCGCCAAGGCAGACCGCGAACGGAACATGGGCGAGGCCTCCGATCACGCCGGCCGTGGTCGCAATTCCTTTCCCGCCCTTGAACCGAAGCCAGCAGGGAAAGTTATGGCCAAGGATCGCCGACACGCCGATCAGCAGTTGCAGCGTCTCTGTCGCGGGCGCTTGGCCGTCTGGAAACAAACCGGCAACCAACGCCGGTAGAAGCAGGCAAGGCAGCAGCCCCTTCAACACGTCGATGAGCAACACCGCGGTGCCGATGCCCTTGCCCAGTATGCGAAAAGCGTTGGTCGCGCCAATGTTGCCGCTGCCGACTTCGCGGAGGTCAATGCCCTTTATCCGGCCGGCGATGAGTCCGGCCGGCAGCGAGCCGGGCAGATACCCCGCAAGACCAACGACCAGCCAGGCAAGCACCTCCATGCGCGGACTGTAGTGGCTCGGCTTCGCGGGCAGCAAGCCGTTTCCCCTGACACGCGCGGATTGCCTTTGGCGGCCCATGGCCGTTAGTTTCGCGGCGGCTTGGAGGCAGACACGCCCATGATCGAGGTACAGCACCTGACCAAGCGCTTCGGACAACACGTGGCGCTGGACGGCGTGTCGTTCTCGGTCGGCCCCGGCGAGGTGGTCGGGTTTCTCGGGCCGAACGGCGCCGGCAAAAGCACCACCATGCGCATCCTCACCACCTTCATGGCGGCGACCTCCGGGACGGCCCGCGTGGATGGCGACTGCGTGTTCGAGCAGCCGGACCGCGTACGGAAACGGATCGGCTACATGCCGGAAAACAACCCGCTGCCGCCGGACCTGCGCGTGGCGGACTATCTCGGTTTTCGCGCTGAACTCAAGCGCTTGGCCAACGGCAAAGCCGCCGAGCGAGTGGGCGAAGTGATGGAGCAATGCGGCATCGCGGACGTGGCCAAGCGCTTCATCGGCCAGCTTTCCCGCGGCTACCGGCAACGGGTCGGCATGGCCGATGCGCTGTTGGCCAAGCCGGAGTTGATCGTGCTCGACGAGCCAACCGCCGGGCTCGACCCCAACCAGGTCCGCTCCGTGCGCAATTTGATCCGCGACCTCGCCGGTCGCCACACGGTGCTGATCTCGTCGCACATCCTGTCCGAGATCGAGATGACCTGCGACCGCGTCGTCATCCTGCACGAGGGCCGGTTGCTGGCCAGTGGTGCGCTGGATGAATTGATGGCCAAGGCCAACGCGGTGGTGGCCGAAGTGAAAACCACGCTGGCGAACGCCAGGGAGTGGGCCGCCGAACTCGCGCTTGGCCAGGCGGAATGCGCGGAACAGCCGGGCGGCTATGTGCGCTGCCGGTTCGCCAACACGACAACCGACGACGTCCGCGAGACGATTTTTGCCAGCGCCAACGAGCGAGGCTGGCCGCTGCGCGAACTGTCGCGGCAGGCCCCGTCGCTGGAGGATCTGTTCGTCAGCCTGACACGCGGAAGGGAGGGCGGCGAATGAGCGTCTTTCGCGCGTTGGTTCGGCGGGAGTTGTCGGCGTTTTTCCAGGGGCCGACCGGGTTCATCATCATAGCCGCCGTGCTGTTCCTGATCGGGCTCGGCTTCGTGGTCGTGCTGTCCGGCCTGAACGGTCAAGCGACACCGATGCCGGTGACGCAGGTGTTTTACGGCACCTATTTTTTCTGGGTGATCCTGCTGCTCATCGCCCCGGTGATCACCATGCGCAGCTTCGCGATGGAGCGCGCCAGCGGCACGTACGAGAGCCTGATGACCGCGCCGATCGGCGACTGGCAGGTGGTGCTCTCCAAGTTCACCGGGGCGCTCATCTTTTACGCGATCCTTTGGCTGCCGCTGCTGGTTTGCTCGATGGTGGTGCGGTTTTACGTGGGCGAATCGGCGGTGCTCGAGCTGGGCACGATGTTTACCTCGGCGCTCGGCGTGCTGCTTGTCGGCTGCCTGTACATGTCGCTCGGCTGCTTCGCCTCGGCGCTGACGCGCAACCAGGCGGTCGCCGCGGTGAGCGGGTTCGCGTTGGGGGCGGCGCTGTTCTTCACCGGCTTTTTTTCATTCTTCGCCGGCGACCGGTCGGACTGGCTCTCGCAGCTCGCCCGGCACGTGTCGCTGCCCGGCCACATGGAATCGTTTTCGCGCGGCGTGATCAATCTCGGCGCGGTGATCTTTTTCTCCAGCCTCACGGCGCTGTTCCTTTACCTGACACACAAGGTGGTCGAGAGCCGCCGCTGGAAATAACCGATGAGCAACCCGCAACAACTCGCCAGTTTTTCGCCGACCGTGCGGCGGGTGATTTCGCGGCGGGTCGTTTTGGCGGCGGTGATGGCGGCCGTCTGCGTCGTGTTGGCCAATCTACTTGCGCTGCGAAATCCCGCGCAGCTTGTCCTGGCCCGGTCTGCCGACCACAGCCTGTCGCCCCTCACGAAAAACGTGCTCAGCGCCTTGACGAACGATGTGCGCGCCGTCGTGCTGTTCGACCGGCAGGCCGACCTGTTCGAGCCGGTCAAGAATCTGCTCATCGAGTACGAGCGCATCTCACCGAGTCTAAAGCTGGAGTTGGTTGATCCCACCCGCGACCCCGCCCGCGCCGAGGCTGTGCAGGCAGAGTTGCAGCTGCCGGTGCGTTCGGCCGAAAACCGCGTGATCATCGCCGCCAACAACGCGGCCAAGGCGATCAACGAGAGCGAACTTTCGATCCTCGATTTCTCCGAGTTCATGGACACGCGCGAGGCGCGGCGCACGCACTTCTCCGGTGAACGACTGTTCACCTCCGCCATCGTCGCGGTGACCGGGGGTCGCCAAACCAAGGTCGGCTTCATCACCGGCCACGGCGAGCACAAGGCCAGCGACACCGGCGGCCAATGGGGTTACTCAAAGCTCGCCAATCTGTTGCAGCAGAAAGGGTTGCTCCTGAAGGAAATCTCGCTTGGCGGCACGAACAGCATCCCCGCAGACTGCCGGTTGCTCATCGTTGCCGGCCCTCTTACGCCGTACGATGCCGCCGAGTTGGCCAAGCTGCGTGAGTTTGTCGATACCGGCGGCAGCCTGTTTGCCTTGTTCAATTTTCGCTCGCTGCGGCCGACCGGCCTTGAGAAATTCCTCGCCGACTACGACTTTGAAATCGGATTCAACGAGGTATCCGACTCGAAAAACGAACAGTCCGGCCAGGGCGGCTTGCTGCTGGTCGAGGATCTCGGCAGCCACCCGGTCACCAAGCCGATTCTCGGCAGCCGGCTGCAAATGATCCTCCCCCGCTCGGTCGGGTTTCCCGAGCCGGAAGAAGGGGACGAACCGCCCCCGGTGACCATCCTTGCGCACTCCTCCGATGACGGCCAGGCGGCCCGCCGGAATCGCGACAACCAGGTCACTGTCGAGATGGAGGGCAAGGTTCCGTTGATCGCTGCCAAGCTGCACGCGAACGACGAGCATCCCCCGGCGCGCATCGTTGTCGCCGGCGACTCGTTGTTCCTCGGCAACAGCGCGATCGAGGCCGGGGCCAACCGTGACTTCGCCGGCCTCGCCGTCAACTGGCTGCTCGAGCGCGACCACCTGCTCGCCATCGAGCCGCGTAAGGTCACCGAGTATCGCATCAACCTAACCCGCGCCGAGATGACATCGATCACCTGGCTTCTGCTTCTGGTGCTGCCCGGCGGAACGCTTGGCCTTGGCCTGCTGTGGTGGCGGCGACAAATGAAACGCGCATGAACCCGAGGGAACTTTTTTGGTTAAGCAGCCTGGCCTTGGTTCTGGCGATCGCCTGCATCGCGGACGGCCTGTTCTCGTCGGGCGGCGACAATGCGCTTGGCCAAGCGAAGCCCCTGTTCCCTGGGTTGAACGCCGACACGATCGACTCGTTCACCGTCAAGCGCGGCGACGCGACGGTTGCAGCGAAGAAGATCGATGGCCAATGGCGGGTCGCCGATCCGGATTACCCGGCGCACCCGGAACGCATCACGCGCTTGGCCAAGCGACTCGCCGAACTCACTGTCAGCCAGAGGGTTGAAGAGTCAGAGTGGACCGAGACCGGCGACGAGGAAACGTTCGGCCTCGACGAGGCCAAGGCACTCGTCAGTTGGATGAGTGAAGGGAAGGAACAGTCGCTCGAGGTCGGCTCGGCGGTGTTGTTCGGGCGGCAAACCTACGTGCGACTGCCCGGCACGCGCGACGTGCTTTTGGCCGCCAGTGACCTCGCCAATTGGGTGCCGCGCAACGCCGACGACTGGCGCGACCTCCGGCTTGTGCCGGAAGATCTCGAGTTCGACCGAGTGCGGTTCTGGGGCCAAAGCCGCACAGTCGAGTTGGCCAGGGGCGGCGACGGCGGATGGCGGATGGAGCAGCCGGTCAACTCTCCCGCCGACCAGATGCTCGTGCGCCAATTGATCCAGCGAATGCAGCTTGCCCGAATCGTCCAGGTCGCCGCTGACGCCGGCGAGGGTGAACCAGACGCCACCGTGCGCCTGACCAAGGGCGAAGAATCGGTGATTGAGCTGGAGTTCCGCAAACCGAACGACGAGGAGCCGGCTGTGCTGGTGCAACATTCCGGGCGCGGCACGGTGGTGATCCAGGATGACGGCCTGCTGTCGCTGTTGCGCCTGCCGCACGACCAATTCCGCGCGCACGCGGGGTTCCGCCGGCCGCTCCACGAGGGCACCTCCGTCACCGTGGACACCATCAACAAGTTCACCGTCGCAAAAAAACCGGACGGCGCCTGGCAGGTAACCGGGCCGAAACCGTTCCCGGCCGATGCGCTGCTCGTCAACGCCATGCTCACGAACATTCGCAACGCACAGGTCATCGACTTCATCAAGGACGGCGCCGTGGCGGCGGATTTTAAAAACCACGGCTTGGCCAACCCGTGGTTGAACCTCGAGTTGAATGGCACCTCCTCGGCCGCCGGCCGGTGGAGGGAGAAGATCGCGTTCGGCACGGTGGACGCGCTGCGCGTTGCCGCCCGGGCCAACGACGAACCGGCGATCATCGGCCTCCCACGGGAGCAGGCGATCCTGCTGCCGAAGGAGGCGTTCAAGCTGCGGGAGCGCCGGCTGTGGGCCTTTTCCACCAACCAGGTCGCCACCGTCACCGTTACGCTGGACAACGAGCCAACCCGGTTTGCCCGGCTGCCAAACGCGACGTGGCGCACGGCCGACAACAAGCCGCTCGACCAGATTCAGTACGCAATGCTGGAGGAAGCCGTGTACCGGATGGGCGTGCTGTCCGCCGTCGACTGGGTGGCGGAGGGCCAGCCGGCGATGGAGGCGGCCGGCATCCGGCCCGGCGCAAACCAACTCGCCGCCGTGGTGGACACGGCCGACGGCCCGAGACGTTACACTCTGGAATTCGGCAACAAGGGGCCGCTTGGCCGTACACGGGTGATGACCGAACAGTACGGCACGCCGACCCTGTTCTCCGCCCCGAACGAATTCACCAACATCTACTTTGCCGCCCTCCAGACCCTCGGCTTGGCCAAGCGCTAACCAAAAATCCAGCGGCGGGCGCGAAACCGGTTGACAGCGGGACGGCGCTTGTTACGCTCCGCCCCCATGAGTGTTCGAGGGACGCAGTTTTTTGGCTATTTTAGCGGCTGGTATTGGTTTACCAGCCCGCGCCGTCTGCGTGTCCTGGGAATTTGTTGACGCACTGAAACAGAATTTACCCGGCCGCAGGCAGCCAAGCCTGCGGCTTTTTTTGTCGCAAGCCCGCCTGCCCCGGCGCAACAGATAAAACCAAAATGATAGTCGTACTTAAAAACAGCGTCTCCCCCGAGGAGGAACAGGCCGTGGTCGAGGAAATCAAAAAACTCGGCTATCAACCCCATGGCATGCACGGCGTGGCACGAACCGTGATTGGCGCGAGCGGCGACGAGCACTCGCACCGCGACCTCGACGTGCTCAACGCCTGGCCGCAGGTTGAGTCCGTCACGCCGATCCAGCAGCGCCACAAGCTCGTCAGTCGCGAGGCGCACCCGGAGAACTCAACCGTAGACGCCGGCGGCGTCATCGTGGGCGGCAAAAAAATCCAGGTGATGGCCGGCCCCTGCTCCGTCGAGAGCGAAGATCAGCTATTGAAAACCGCGCACGCGGTCAAGGCAGCCGGCGCCCCCATGCTCCGGGGTGGTGCCTACAAGCCGCGCACCTCGCCCTACGAGTTTCAGGGATTGGGCGAGGACGGACTCAAGCTGCTGGCCAAGGCGCGGGAGGAAACCGGCCTGCCGATCGTCACCGAGCTGCTCTCCCAGGATCAGGCCGAACTGGTCGCCGACTATGCCGACATGCTGCAGATCGGCACGCGCAACGCGCAAAACTTCCAGCTTATCATTGCCGCCGCCAAGACCGGCAAACCGGTGCTGCTTAAGCGGGGCATGTCGATGCGGATCATGGAATGGCTGCTCGCCGGCGAATACGTGTTGGCCAACCGCAACCCAAACCTGCTGTTCTGCGAACGCGGCATCAGGACGTTCGAGGATTACACCCGCAACACGCTGGACCTATCGGCGGTGGCCATCGTCAAGGCCGAGTCGCACTGCCCGATCGTTGTCGATCCCAGCCAGGGCTGCGGCAAGGCGAAGTTAGTCCGATCGATGTGCAAGGGCGCGCTCGCCATGGGCGCCGACGCGCTGCTCGTCGAGGTGCATCCCGACCCGGCCCACGCCATCAGCGACGCCGCCCAACAGATCGACCTTGATGGTTTTGGCGAATTGATGAAGGAGTTGAAGCCGATCGCGGAATCGGTCGGGCGCGAGATTTAGTTTCAGCCCAACCGCTTGGCCAAGCCCACTACTTCACGCTGGCGATACGTTCACGGAGGCGGCGGCGTAGCTGCGTT
>CAYWMH010000071.1:0-10230 GCA_964459315.1 uncultured Verrucomicrobiota bacterium | reverse complement strand
TTAATTCTTCGAGTTTTGTTTGGTTTATTTGTATTTGATTCATAAACTTATTTAATTAAAGAGAATAGCCAATAGGAGTCTCATTTCCCTTCAGCTTTCAATTCTTCACCCTTCTTGCCAACAGCGCAGTGCCGATGGTTGATGTGAATGCTTCTCTCATCGGTTTTCTGAAAAAGGAAAACGGTAGCAACCCACCCGGTGCCCGCCAACTCGAATCCCTCGGCACCGCCCGGTCAACGGACGACGTACGACAGCAGCCCGTCCATCACGCGGTTGATCCCGGCGCAGGCGGTTTCGGACGTGTCCCGGATGACCGGTTCGGTCTGCACGTATTCCCCCTGCACCAGTTCGTGGCGGCAATGCCGCAGGAGCAGCGCCGCCAATTTCGGCGTAGTCTCGAGGTGGAACTGCAACCCGACGACGTTCCGGCCGAGTTGAAATGCCTGATTGTCGCACGCCTCGCTCTTGGCCAAGCGCACCGCCCCGTCCGGCAGGTCGAAGGTCTCGCCGTGCCAATGGAACGCCGTCAACCGGCCCGGCAGTTGAAACGCCTCCCCGCCCGTATCCGCCGCCTCCACCGGGAACCAGCCGATCTCCCGGTGCCTGCCGGGATACACGCTGGAGCCAAGCGCGCTGGCTATGAGCTGCGCCCCGAGACAAATCCCGATGACCGATTGGCCAAGCCGGATCGTCTCACGGAGGAACGCCTTTTCCGGCGCGAGCCACGGGAACGACTGCTCGTCGTTGACACTCATCGGGCCGCCCATCGCGATGACGAGATCGGCCTGACCCGGATCCGGCAGCTTGGCCGACTCGTAAAACCGCGTGTACCCCACGGTCGCGCTCCGCTTGGCCAGCCACCCCTCCATGCTGCCGATACCCTCAAACGGCACATGCTGCAACACGTGAACCTTCATCACGGCGTTCAGCAGGAGGAGAGTAGAACCACCAGCCAGCCGGCCGCGACGCACCCGGTGGTGATGGCCGGACTCTTTCGATACGGACTACCCTCTGGAAGCAAAAGCCGCTTGATAACGAACGCCAATGTCATCCCGATCACCGTCCCAACCAAAGGCACCACCACCAGCAGCCAAACAAGCGCGCTTACCAATGAAAGAAGGGCAGGTAGCAGGGCAAACGTAAGCGCCAGTATCAGAATCACCCCGACAAACAGAAGAATGGTGTGCATATTATGAGCCCCGACCTCTTGGCCAAGCGACCGAAATTGTCCGTTGAATTCCTGGCCCAATCAATCTCAAACACACCGTGCATCCCGAAATTGGTTTGGTTTTACCATCGGCTTTGCTACCCTGCGCGGCCACTCATTTGAGCATACTAACACGACTTTTTACGTTCAGCCTGTTGCTCGTGCCGCTTGGCCAGGCGCTTGGGCAGATCACCAAGCCGGCCGACGCCCCCAAGCCGCTTTCCCCCGCCCAGAGCCTCAAGACCGTCCGCCTGCCGGACGGCTTCCGGCTGGAACTGGTCGCCGCCGAGCCAATCATCCGCCAGCCCTCCGGCGTCTGCTGGGATGCGGAAGGCAACCTCTTTGTTGCCGAGCTGCACGGCTACAACCGCGAGGGCCAGTACGACATCGAAGCACTCAACAAGACCGGCGAGCTCGACCGTGTGGTTCGCCGCATCGCTGCCAACGAGGACGCGATGCGCCGTGCCGAGGCCGAGCAGGTCGGCACGGGTAAAAAGCTGATCGATGACAACGGCGACGGCGTAATGGATCGCGCCGAGACCTGGGTGGATGGCATCCCTGCCTGCCTCGGCATCTGCCCCGCACGCGACGGCATCATTGCGATTTGCGCCCCGGAAATCATTTTTCTCGCGGACCGGGATGGCGACGGCAAGGCCGAGGTGAAGGAGACGCTCTTCACCGGGTTCAAGGTCAGCGTGATCGAGCGCCGGATTAACCAACCGCAATGGGGACCGGACAACTGGATCTACGTTGACGGCGGCCAGGGAGGCCGCATCACCGGCCCGAACCTCCCCGAACCGGTGAATCTTCCTGTGACCGGGTTTCGCATCAAGCCGGACGGCTCAGCGATTGAGCCGGTCAGCGGCCACACCAGCACATACGGTTTCACCTTCAACGACGACGGCGACCGGTTCGTGATTTCCACCGGCACGCCGGCCATACAGGTCGCGCCGTTGCCGTGGCGTTACCTGTCGCGCAACGCCGACATCGCCGTGCGGGCCTCGCGCCGCAATGCCGCCAACTACAACACCACCTTCCCTTCCAGCCAGCCGCATCCGTGGCGAACGAAGCGCGCGGCCGATCCCGGTTTCGGCAAATATTACCGCGACCGCTACGGCGCGGCGGAGTCGATCCCGAACGGCTATTTCACCTCGGCCTGTTCGCCGCTCGTCTACACCGACAACGCGCTCCCCGGCCTACAGGGGCAGATGCTTTCCTGCGCCCCGGCGCAAAATTTCGTGCACCGATCAGTAATCCATCGTGATGGTGTGGTGCTCAATATTCGCCGTCCCGCCGGGGAGGAAAAATCGGAATTCCTCACGTCCAGCGACATTTGGTTTCACCCGATCCACCTGGCCATCGGGCCGGAGGGCGCGATTTACATCGCCGATTTTTACCGTGAAATCATTGAGGATTACTCGGCCATTCCCCGCTATCTGCAACAGTTATACGGGCTCGACGACGGCCGCGACCACGGCCGCGTCTGGCGGCTGGTTCACGACGACATGCCGGAGCCGCAGTCGCCTAACCTGGCCAAGCTCAATAACGCCGCGCTTGGCCGCGAACTGTTCAGTGCCCGCTTTTGGCGTCGCCAGACCGCGCGCCGACTATTGACGGAACGCCACGAAGCCAAGCCGCTGAAGCCGTTGCCGCGCTTGGCCAAGCAGGCCACAAAATCCAGTGACACCGCCGGGACGGTGAATGCGCTTTACACGCTCGAGGCCATCGACCAACTGAACGACAACGTCCTCGTCGCCGCCCTTGGCCACGCACAACCGGGGGTGCGCCGGCACGCGCTGCGCTTGGCCGAGAGCCGGTTCGACAACTTCCGCCCACTTTTTCGGACCGCACTGAAATTGGTCGACGACCCTTCGCCGATAGTGCGACTGCAATTGGCGCTCTCGCTGGGTGAATTTGACGATGTCAGCGCCACCCGCGCGCTGGCCGCCTTGGCCAAGCGCCATCTCGACGAGACTTGGATCGACGGCGCCATTCTCAGTTCCCTAGGCGACCGGCCGGCCGACATGCTCAACGTGCTGCTCACGTCCGAGCCGGAAAAAATCGGCAAGGCCCGCGGACTCGTGCAACGGCTCAGCAGCGCGATCGGCTCCCGCAGGATCGGCAGCGAGATTTCCGACGTGATTTATCTCGTGCAGCAAATGAAGGATCGCAGCCTGCAACTCGAGTGCCTCAACGGCCTGCGAGCACCGCTCAAGACGCCTGCCCGGATCAACATCAGCGATGCCCAGTTCAACACCCTCGTCCGCCTGTCGACCGAGGGGCATCCCGAACTGCGCGGTGTCGCCACTGACCTGATCCGACTGATGAAACTTGAGTCGGACGAGGATCGCCGGGCCCGCCTGGCCAAGGCGTTGAAGGAGGTGGCCGATCTCCAGAAACCGGTCGAGCATCGTCTGGCCTCGGTTAAAAGTCTGGCCAGCGAGAACGATCCGTCCATCGCGACCAGCCTGCTCGCCGCCTATCCTGGTACCACCCCGGCCGTGCGCGGAGCCATCCTCGAAACGGCATTCGCCCGGAAGGACAATTTTCCCGCCATCGTCGGCGCGCTGGAGAATGGCCAACTGCCTCCCGCGGTGTTGACCGCCGTCCAGCGAACCGCCCTGCTTCAGTCCGGGGATAGCTTGGCCAAGCGGGCGGAAAAGGCGTTCGCAAAGCTGCGCCCCGCCGACACCAAGAAACTCAAGCAGTACACCGATGCGCTGGCTGCCGAGCGTGACCCATCGGCCGGCCAGAAGGTTTTCAGTCAGCACTGCGCCACCTGCCACAAGGCACACGATATTGGCTTCGCCGTCGGGCCGGACCTCACCTCGGAATTTCGCCGAGCTGAGGAAACGATCGTGCACGATATCCTCGCCCCAAGCGCGACCATCGTCGGCGGTTACGAAACCTACACCGTGGAAACCCGGGACGGCCGGGTCCTGAGCGGTGTACTCGCCGGGGAATCTGCCAGCAGCCTCACGCTCAACCTGCCCGACGGTGTGCAACTGGACGTATTGCGCAAGGACATAAAATCCATCAGCTCGCTGGCTGTGTCGCTCATGCCAGAGTCGCTGGGTGTCGTGCTCAAGCCAGAGGACGTTGCCAATGTTATCGCCTGGCTGCGGCGCCCGCCCATCCGCCGGGTTTTGTTTGAGGACGATCCGAAAATCCTCAACTGGCTTAACGAAGGCGGAGGCACAGCCTCGATCGACACCGGCGATAAGGCCAGCGGACGCGCCTCATTGAAGATCACCCCACTCCAGCGATACTCCCCCCGCATTCCCAACTGGTCGTTCAAGATTCGCGAGAACCCCGGTCCCGATGAATTTCGTTATCTGCGTCTCGCGTGGAAGGCGCCCGCAGCGGATGGCGTGATGGTGGAACTGGCCAATAACGGCGCCTGGCCTTCGTCCGGCAGCCCGGAGCGGCGCTATTACAGCGGCAAAAACAGTTCCGACTGGCAGGCCACCCGCGTGTCGGAAAAACGGCCGATCGAATGGACGGTGGTCACGCGGGATATGTGGAAGGAATTCGGGGACTTCACCCTTACAGGCATCGCACCGACAGCGCTTGGCGGCCCGGCTTGGTTTGACCGGATCGAGTTACTGCGCGCTGCCCCGTAGCGTCTGGCCTTACTTCTCGTACAGGACGGTGATCAGCACGTCGGATGCGGCGGCGACGTTGCCCTGCAGGGAGCCGCCCGCCTTGGCGGCCGGATTGTAGCTCTGGGTGGCGATGTTGCCGGTGGCCTGGAGGATCTTCACCCCCTCGCTCTCAGCCCAGGCGTTGATCTTCTGCTCGAGCGCCTCAATCTCGGTTTCCAGTCCCTTAAAAAGTTTAATGCGTTGCATGGTGTGGATCGGTCATTCCCGCCGCATCAGGAGGTTGCCGGTGGTCGATTCATCGACAATCCGGAGCTGGTACGGCGGCGAAAGTTTGCTGTCGGCGCCGCGCATCATCACGGCGCTGTATTCGTAGTCGAACTTGAAATGGTAGTTGATGACCCGCGTGCCGTCCGGGATCGGCACGAGCGTTTCCCAGCGGCCCTCGGTGAGCTGTGTTTGGCGCATCGGAAAGGCCTGGTTGTTAAAGATAACGATCGGCTTGATCGATGCCGGGTCGAGCGTGCGCAGGTTGCTCTTGTACATCGCCTCGACCGGGTACAGCCCGGTCTGGCTCCACGGCAGTTCGCGCGGCGTTAGGTTGGTGATGGTGTTCGTGGCACACCCCACCAGCAGGATTACCATCAAGCCCATGGAGAAAAACCACCTCATCAACAAAGCCAGAAATCGTGCGAGTCCCGGCGCGATTTGTAAAGCCCGCAATCACTCACCAAGCGCGTGTCAGGAGAAACAGGATTAACAGCACAGCCACCCCGATCCATACCCAGTGCAGGCGTTTGCCGGCCGGCCGGCCACCCTCCCCGAATTCCCGCTGCACGAAGTCATCGTAGTCGAATTCCTCCCCCGGCAGGTGGGTGGACTCGTATTGCGCCTCGTCGGCCCAGCCGGTGTCCGGGCAGGCGCCGCACTCCGGACAGGCACGGGCCTTGGCCGGGAGATCGGCGCCGCAGTTCGGGCATTCGTCGGGCGTCATCGGGGGCGCTTGGCCAAGGCGACCGGTCAACTCTTCTTGGAGCGGCGTACCGGCAGCCGGCCGCCCCAGCCCGGCTTCAACCGCATCGCCGCATCCTCAAACACCACCGGGTCGACGCTCCAGATCGAGGCCAGCACCGGCAGACGATCCACGTTCGCGCCGCCCGTCTCCCAGCGCTGGTACGAACCGTCGTCGCCGTCCTCAAGATAGTCAAAACAACGCATGCCGGTCTTTTGCTCCGCCCGTGTCGCGTCCCCCTGGTTCCAAACTGTGTCGCCGATCCACGCATACGCCCGGACGACCTTTCGCTCGATCAGCTTAGCCCAGGCGTGGTGGCCCAGCGCCGGGTTGCCGTGAAAAAACTGCAAATGGCCCAGCCGGCCGCTCATGTCGGCGAGAAAATGGTAGCAGGCGTCGATGTCCTCCGACGGATCCGGCAACGCGCCCCCCATCACCACCACCCAGCCGTTGACCGGCGGCGAGACGAACAGCCGCCCGGCCTCGGGGTCGCCCGACGCCTCGGCAAACGCGCACGGTCGCAGCCCATCCAGCCCCATCGAGCGGGCGACGTCCTCCGGGTTACGCGAGCGCACCGCCACCCAGGTGCGCGGCCGGCTGAACACCGACGGCGCCAGCCGCCGCCGCACACTGCGCGCGAAGGTGATCTCGTCGAGTCGCGTCTGGCGGGCACGCCGGCGGCCCAGCGCATAAAACAACGCCGCCACTGCCCAAACAAAGACAAACGGGCCAAGGATGAGAAGCGTGGTCATCATTGGAACGCCAAACTTTGCCCCGCTTGGCCAAGCGGCGCAAGCGGAGTTTCCCTTTTTCAGCTAAACCCGCTTGAAACTTAAAACTTAAAACTTAAAACTCCGTCTTGGCAAATGACGATCATCACCGACGAGCGCTGCACCGCGTACACAAGCCCCGGCCACCCGGAGCGGCCGTTCCGCGTCAGCGGCCCGGTCAAGCAACTCAAGGCGCAAACCGATCTCCCGCTCAACTGGGCCAAGCCGGAGCCGGCCCCAGTCGACAAGGTGCTGCGGGCGCACACAAAAAATCATTTCCAGCGCCTGGCCGAGCCACACGATTTCGACGGCGACACAGCCTTCCACGAAGGCATCCGCGACCACGCACTGCGCAGCGCCGGCGGCGCGCTCAAGGCGCTCGAGCTGGCCAAGGCCGGCACGCCAAACTTCAGCCTGCTGCGCCCGCCCGGGCATCACGCCACGAAAGAACGCGCGATGGGGTTCTGCTACCTCGGCTCAGTCGCCATCGCCGCGCTGGAGGCCAAGGCGGGCGGCTCGCGCAAGACTGCCGTGTTTGACTTCGACGTACATCACGGCAACGGCACGGAGGACATTTTGGCGCGACAAAATTGCATCGAGTTTTTCTCCATCCACCAGCATCCCGCCTATCCCGGCACCGGCACGAAGTCCTTCGACAACTGCCACAACTACACCGCCCGGCCTAATCTGCCGCGCGAGGATTACCGCAAGATCGCCGAGCGAGCGCTCGCCGACCTCAAGGCATACGGCCCGGAACTGGTCATCGTCTCGGGCGGGTTTGACGCCTACGCCGGCGACCCGCTCTGCAACCAGAAACTCAACGCGGATGACTTCCGCTGGTTCGGCAAGTCGCTCGCTGCACTCGGCGTCCCGGTGGCCAGCGCGATGGAGGGCGGCTACAGCGACGACCTGCCGGCCCTCGTGTTCGCCTATCTGCGCGGCCTGCTCGGCAAATAAAACGGGTCGTCTTTGCCCCCGCGCCGCTCTACATTCCGGCCGTGGCTTGTGAGTTCAAATTCATCCGCACCGTCGAGTTTTCCGAAACCGACATGGCCGGCATCGTCCATTTCTCCAACTACGCCAAATACCTCGAGGCGGCCGAGCACCGTTTTTTTCGCTCGATCGGCTACTCGATCGTCGCCGCCCCGGACGGCCCGCGCGTCGGCTGGCCGCGCGTCCACGTCGGGTTCGACTTCAAGAAACCGCTGCGCTTCGAGGACGAGATCGAGATTCACCTGCTCGTCGCCCGGCTGCGCTCGAAGTCGATCACCTACCAGTTCCGGATCCACAGGCTCAACGGCGATGCGCCCGAACTCGCTGCTACCGGCGAGATGACGGTCGTCTGCGTCTCGTTCACCGATCGCCGCTCGATGAAAGCCTGCACCATCCCGGAAGACATCGCCGCGAAACTCGAGGTCGCCCCGGCCGAATTGCTCGAGAGCTGAACCATGGCCGGACTGCTTGGCATCGAGTGCGGCGCCACCCACACCGTCGCGTTCTACGAGACTGACGGCGAAGTCGACCGCGCCGAGTTCGGCCCGGCCAACCTGCACCTCCTCAATGACACGCAATTGGCCAGGCGGCTTCGGCAGATCGCCCGGCAATTCCCCAAGCCAAGCGCCGTCGCCATCGGCATGGCCGGCGCCCGCACGGACGCCGACAGGCAACGCCTCCGCCGCGCCGCCGCCCGTGCCTGGCCAGGCGCAGCCCTCCACGCCACCCACGATCTCGAGACCGCGCTCGCAGCCGACACCCGACGCACGGCGGCCCACCGCGTGCTCGTACTCAGCGGCACCGGCTCCTGCTGCTACGGCCAGTCGCCCGACGGCACCACGACAAAGCTCGGTGGCTGGGGACACCTACTGGGCGACAAGGGCAGCGGTTACGAGATCGGCCTGCGCGCGCTGAAGGCCTGTGTGTTTTATCTCGACCGCGACGGCACCTGGTCCGCGCTTGGCCAACGACTGCTGCGCCGGCTGCAACTCAACGCCCCAGAGGCGCTCATCGACTGGGTTGCCCAAGCCGAAAAGGCCGAGGTCGCTGGACTGGCCGGTGAGGTGTTCGCCGCCTGGGCCAAGCGCGACAAGATTGCCCGCGACATCCTCGCCGGCGCGGCCGACACGCTGGCCCGGGACGCCTGCGCCTGCGCCCGCAAACTCGCCGGCAAAACGGCTCCTGTCCGCTTTCTGCTCGCCGGCGGCGTGCTGCTCAATCAACCCCGGTTCGCGGCCAAGGTGGCCAAGGGCATCCGCGCCCGGCGGCCCGGCTCACAGGTCTTCCCGCTGAAAAACGAAAGTGGCACCGGGGCGTTGCAACTCGCCCGCCGCTTGGCCAAGCGCCCGGCGACCAAGCGGGACGCCACCGTCGGGGCCAAGCGCCCGGCCATCCCCGTGCCCGGCCTTGCACAGCTTGCCCGGGCGCCGACCGAGCAGCGCCACCCGCGCTCGATGCAGCTTGACCGGATGCCGCTTGGCCAAGCGGTCGATTTGTTTCTCGACGAAGACAGCCAACTGCCCGACGCCATCGCCCGCGAGAAAACCAAGATCGTGCGGGTGATCGGCTGGGTGCGCGACGCGTTCCGCAGCGGCGGCCGCCTCTTTTACAGCGGAGCCGGCACGAGCGGCCGCCTCGGCGTGCTCGACGCCAGCGAATGTCCACCCACCTTCCGCGCCGACCCGGAACAGGTGCAGGGCATCATCGCCGGCGGCCAACCGGCGCTGCATCTCTCCATAGAGGGAGCCGAGGACGACGCCGACGCGGGGGCCGAGGCGGTGCGGTTTCGCGGTGTCGGAAAAAAGGACGTCTTCATCGGCATCGCCGCCAGCGGGCGCACGCCGTTCGTGTGGGGCGGCATCTGGGAGGCCAACCGGCGTGGCGCAAAAACCACGCTGCTCTGCTTCAACCCCACGCTGAAACTCCCGCGCGGCAACCGGCCGAACGTCGTCATCAAGCCGGACCTCGGCCCCGAGCTTCTCACCGGCTCAACCCGGCTCAAGAGCGGCACCGCCACCAAGCTGATCCTGAACATCATCACCACGTTGGCGATGGCCAAGAGCGGCAAAGTGATCGGCAACCTGATGATCGACCTCGACCCCGGCAACACCAAGCTGCGCGATCGCGCCGTGCGCATCATCCGTCAGATCACACGCGCCACCGAGGCCGACGCCACCGAGGCCCTCGAGCTATCCGGCTGGAACATCAAGCGCGCCGCCGCCCGCCTCCCCAAGCGGTGACTACCCTTTATGCGATCAAGTTTTTGAGTATGTGGGCCTCCTCGACGCCGCTCAAGCGGAAGTCGAGCCCTTGGAACTTGAAGGTGAATTTCTCGTGGTCGATGCCCAACAGGTGCAGCATTGTGGCGTGAAAATCGTGCACGGTGACGACGTCCTCAACTGAGTGGTAGCCGAGATCGTCGGTGTTGCCGTGGCTGATGCCGCCCCGGATGCCGCCGCCGGCCATCCAGAATGAAAATCCCTTCATGTGATGGTCGCGCCCAGAGCCCTGCGCCATCGGCGTGCGGCCGAATTCGCCGCCCCAGATCACCAGCGTGTCGTCGAGCATGCCGCGATCCTTCAGGTCCCGGATCAACGCTGCCGAGGCCTTGTCCACGTGCTTGGCCGTGGTGAGCACACCTTTTTT
>CAYWMH010000070.1:0-10371 GCA_964459315.1 uncultured Verrucomicrobiota bacterium | reverse complement strand
TCGCCGCCTTCTCGTGGAAGAAGGCAAAGGAGAGCGAGGAACTCGCGAGACAAAGTGAGGAACGGGCGATCCTCTCACTGGTCAACCGGCAAGAGTTGAGGGTCGAGGACGTTGAAAAAGCATTTGAAATTGTCAGCCAAGAAGAGAATGGGGTGGCAAAACTTGCCGACGCAATGAGGCGCGCCGCGAACGAGCGCATACAGTTTGACGATTACACATCCGCTAAAGTAGCCATCGACGCCGCTAACAAGGCGGATTCTGAAAACGCTTGGGCCTGGTTAAACAGCGGTTTAATACATTTGGAGTTAGGAGAAACTGAAAAGGCCGTTCAGGATGTGAAGGAATTCGCCAATTTGGCAGTACAAAGAACCAACGACAACTCAATGGGCTTTATGGCTAACTGGGCCTTGGGAGCAATGATTATGGCAAAGTGCGGAGACAATGCGAGTTATCAAGAAATCTGCAAAACCATATTAACAGCATATCCTAACCCAGGGGGCCTTATTCCAAAGGTTTATTTTGCAATGAAGACAAACGATGAGGAGACGCAAAAAAAAGGACACCGCCATGCGCTTGATTTTATGGACAGAGGCTTTCGATTTAATAACTGGGCTTTGTTCCATAGTGCCCTTGCCGAGTACAGAATGGGAAATCTTCAGAATGCAATCGAACTTTCCGAACGCTCTTTATCATCGAGACACAATAGCGCTGCACATGAACTGTCTCTGAACGCATTAAATAATTCTCTCTTGTCTCTCGTTTACCACGATTTAAAAGAGTTCTCCAAATCAGAATCGGCGCTAAATACAGCAAAGTACAATCAGGCTGAATTCCGCAAGCTGAAACAATCTTTCCATGATTTATATCTAGCTGAACTTTTGCTTGAAGAGCGACTGTCCTTGAACTCAGCGCCGTCCAAAGACTGAATCGAGTGTGTAATTTCAATACGAATCGGACGTGGACCACGAATTGGAACGGCCTGCCTAAAAAACTTGATGACTTTCGCGCACTTCGCGACTTCTTCAAAGGAATATATTTGACCAAACGGATTCCCTGAACCCAACCGTGCCAGCATCAGCCTTGATGGCGAATGGGCGTTTGATGAGGTTGCCATTTTTTGAGAGGAGATCGACGGCCTCCTCATCGGTCATCTCGGGGAGTTTCTCCTTCATGCTCAAGGCCTTGTAGTCGCCGCCAGAGGTGTTAAAGAGTTTTCGAATATTGCCATCGTAACACGTCAACATCGTCTTGAGTTCCGACTTGCTCGGAGGTTGTTCCCGGATTGGAATCATCTCGTGTGAGATTGCGTTTGCTTCCAGGAATTTCTTCGCTTTTCGGCAGGTGTCGCAGTTCTTGTAGGCGTAGACTTTCAGTTTCATCTTTAAAAGCAACCCATAAAAGAAAAAGGCGACCGTATGGGTCGCCTTAACAAAAGTTAAACGCTGATTATTGTACTGCTTTTTGATGAACTGAGCAGGTCGCTCCTGCAGTGACAGCTCCTATGGTGTAACTCCCCCCGCCTGGGCAGGTCGGCATTATTTCACCTTTAAAGAACGCGCCCAATTGACTCTCACTGGGCGTATCGTTGTCTGCTCGTTTTTCCTGTGTCGCCCACATTTCCTTGAAACCATCGATCGACTGTAACTGCGCATGGCATGCCGTCTTCTGGGCGTCCCTGCGCATCTTGCTGAAGTTGGGCACTGCCACGGCAATCAGCAGGCCGATGATGGCCACCACGATCATAATTTCCACCAGCGTGAAGCCGCCGGGCCGCATTGTTTTGATTTTCATTTTGTTAACGGTTTTCACCTGTCTCGACCAGCCGCTTGGTAGCAAAACAACGGCGTTTGTCAACCAGCGAGTATACCCCGCAGTATTAAAAAAGTTGCACTTGGCGAAGCGCCCCTGTCACTGCGCCGGCTTGGCCAGGCTGTAGCAGAGTATTTCCCGGTCGTTGCGGAGATAAACACTGCGGTTGGCAAAGGCGGGATGGGACCAGACCAGCATCCGGCCCGCGACCCGGTGTGTTGGCTCGATCAGCTTGGCCCGGCTGATTTCCGAGTACCCGCTGGCGCTCAGGTTGGCGATGATCAACTCCCCGTAGTCGTTGGCCAGAAAGAACCGGCTGCCGTTCCGGACCGTGAACACGTTGGCCCAACTCGCAGGGCGACTGCCCTCCGCAGGGGCGAATGTCGACCACACGGTTTCGCCGTTGGCCAAGCGGGCGCAGGCGTATTTGCCGTTTGGTCCACAGGCATAAACCAGACCATCCTGGATGAAGGCGGTATTGTGAACCCCGGCAATGCCGCGACGGGTGGTGCCCTTCCAGAGCAGGCTGGCCGTTTTGCCGTCATCGCCCACCTCCACGCAGGCGGAGACGCGGTTGAAGCCCATCACGTAGACCCGGTTTCCCTCCACCACCGGTTGGCCGATTGACATGCCGTAGGTCGGCTTTATGGGCACCGACCAGTAAACGGCGCCGTCTACGGGGTTGAGCGACTCCAGCGCATCGCCGTGCCACACCAGCAGTTGCTCCCGCCCGGCGATACGGCGGATGATGGGCGGACAGTATCCCGGCTGCGCCGCGCTCAACGCACGCCACAACTCCCGGCCGGTCAACTTGTCGAAGGCAACGCAAACGCTCCCCTCGCCCCCGACAATACAGATCAAGCGGTTCCCGTGAACGAGCGGGTGGGCCGCCGTACCCCATTCCGGGATTGTGAGGTTGTAATCTTGCTTGAAATCCCGCTGCCAAATCACCGAGCCGTCGCCTGTGGAAAGGCAGAGCAGGTTGCCCTCCGCACCCAGCGCATACAGGCGGGCACCATCCACGGTGGGAGTGGCGCGGGGACCGATCGCGTATGCGGCCACGGTCGTGTAAGGGCTGTCCCAGTCGTGCGCCCAAAGCGTCTTGCCGTCGGCCTCGTTGAGGCAAAGCAAACGCTCCCTGCCGGGCAACAGTTTGCGGACGAAATTGATGTTACGGGGCGGTGACCCGTCATGGAGCAGCTTAGCCTTGGCGGGATCCGTCCCAGCGGCCAAACGATCCATGACAAACACCCTCCCGTTCGCCACCGCCGGGCCGGAATACCCTCCGCCCAGTTTGGCCTTCCAGCGCAGCTTGGGGCCGCCCTCCGGGAAGCGGTCGAGAATGCCCTCCTCGCGCCAATCGGCATCGCGGTTCGGACCGAGCCACTGCGGCCAGTCGTCCGCTTGGCCAAGCGATGCCAACGCCAGGCAGAGAGCCGAGGCCCGCATTATTGCGACGCTTAAACCGATGGCATCAATTCGTTACTTGTTTTTAAGTAAATGCCTGTCGAACCAGTCGCCGATCATCTTCAACTCGGCCGGTTCCGCCTCCCAGCCGTGATCCTTTCCCGGCATGACAAGCAGTTCGGCCTCGACGCCCGCCGACTTGAACCGAGCCATGATGCGGTCCGCCTGTTGAATCGGCACCAGTTTGTCGGCATCCCCGTGGATGATCAGCGACGGCGCATCCCCCTCGGAGACGTGGGTGACGGGTGCGGCCTCGCGGAGTTGCTCCCGCACCTTGGCCTCGTCGGTGATGCGCTCATACCAGTTTTGCTCACGGTCGTGGCTGTGAAAATCCAACGCTGCCAAGTACGGGTTCTTGCCGTCGAGCAGTCTGCGGATGTAATGGTCAAAGTGCTTGCCTTCACCTCCGTAGTTCAAAAAATCGGTGGGCGGAAAATAGGCAACAACCGCCTGTACGCGACTCGATTCGCGCTCGACTGGATCGCTGGCCTTCGGGTTGCCATCACGCCCGGCGGTGCCCTGCATCAACGACAGGTGTCCACCGGCAGAGCCGCCGATCATGCCGATCTGCTTCGGGTCGATCCCGTAACTTTTTGCGTTGTGGCGGATGAAGCGCACCGCCCGGTGTATATCCTCCCGGATCTCCGGGATGGTGAACTTCGGTTGGCTGCCGTGCACCACGGCAAACAGAGAGTATCCACGCTTGATGAGTTCACTCCAACTGCCACGCCTAGCAAAGCCGTCGATGTTTCTGTGAGCGCTGAACCATCCGCCACTGATCGCAAATACGATCCCTCGGCCATTACGCTTGGCCAAGGGCTGGAAGCTGTCGAGCGTCATGGCCAAGCCGTGCTTGCGCCCGTAGCTCACTTCGTTCTCGCGCTTGTAGAGGGATTCGTCTGCATGAGACCCATCAACCAGCATCAAGCCGCCCAGCAGAACAATCAAAATTCGAACCTTCATGGTAGAGCGCAGACTGATAAAGGGCTTCCTGCGCTAACGCAAGGCCGGGTTGAATCGGCGAAGACAAAAAAGGCCCAGCAACGAATCGGCGGAGTCGTCACTGGGCCAGGAGGAACTGAGGATAACTCCTCAACCAAAATGCACGGAGAGAATGCCGAGGCGAAAATCAGAGTCAACAAAAAACGTTAAAAATAACGAAATAAATCGCCAAAAAGTACGTTGACTGATGGCTATATCGTTACAGTTTTAACAGATTCTGTTTGTGCGTATTGTCTATAAAGTGTGAAAACGTAGGAAATAACCGTGTTAATTTTCGGTTTCTTCTGTTGATAACTGTTCGGTATCAATTGCCCCGAGTTTTAGCCCCGGTTGCGTTTCCGGATTCGAATCCTGATCCGTTCCCTTTTTGCGGCGGAGTGAGGGAATCTCTTTATCGATTGTTGCCTCGAGTTTTCGCAGGAGTTTCTTCGAGGAGACGGATGCTGAAAGACTACGCAGGCCGTGGACACGCATGATCTCCAAAATGCCCGGCTTGATGCTTTCCCAGGTGGCGTGCAGATCGGCTCGCTTTTTTAGTGACAACTCGTCCCGGTAGGCTCGCTTGAAAAAGACGTCGACCCCCTCCTCGTTCTCGATGGAACGGCGCAGGTTTCGAAGGCCAAGCGAGAGGATCCACCAGAAAACCGCTGCCAGTACAATTACGATGCCCAAGGCAATGCCGGGTTGGGTTAATGCGCTCCAATCCCGTGCGTCCAACGCGACTTTCCATTCCGAGTCGAACCACAAGTTGCGGGTAAGCCATCCGGCTCCCGCAGTCAACAGAAGGATGCCGGTGAAACCCAGCCAAAGGCGACTGACCAGTCTCCGGTATGCGGAGACCGCCTCGAGGCAAACCTTAACGTGCACCGACAATCGATGGGCGTGCGAAAGCAGCCCGCTGACGAGGTTGTCGGCCCGGCGAGCAGGTGCGCGCATGATTTCCGCGACCACCTCCTCGCGGGAGATGTCGAAATCCCCGAGCGGGATCGGCTTGGCGTACTCCTCGACCAGCCGGGTGGCGAAGCCCGGAAGGTAGGTGGTGTAGATTCGCGGCGTGTCCTTGGTCGGAATGGTCTTGGAGAGGTTCCAGCAAAGGGTTCCGTAGGCGCGTGCAAAGTCGCGGATGTTGTCGAACAGGTCGACCTTGTTGAGGACGATCAGCAGCTTGTGGTCGAGCCCGACCAGTTCGCTGGTGAAGATGGAAATCGCCTCACCGGTGGTGCCCGGCTTGTCGGGGTCGAAGAAAAAAAGGATCAGGTCGGCGCTCTCGGCGAAACGCCGGATGCTCTCGCGGAAATCGTAACTGCGGAGTTGGTGACTGCTCGCCGAGTCGATCATGCCGGGGCTGTCGATCAGCGTCAGTTGCCTAAGGTTTTCCGACGGATGCGTCTTGAACCGGAGCTTGGCGAGGAACTCCGGGCCGAGGCTGGCCAGTTCCTGATAGTCCAGTTCGGGGTGCGACACGAGCGTCTGGCCGTCAATCGTTTCCTCCGTTTCTCCGTGGGTGACGAGGGTGAAGCCGTCGTCGGTCGGCGCCATGCCGGATTCCTGGATGTCTACCCCGGCGATGTAGTTTATGAATGACGATTTGCCGGAGGAATGGTTGCCAAGAAACAACACTCGCGGCGACCCCGGCACATCCTTGTCGCTGACCGGCAGGTTGAAGCGGTAGCGGCTCGCGAGCAACGACAGCTTCCGGGCATAGATCGATCGGACGTTGCGCTCGAGTTTTAAAAGATCATCCATCGCGGGCACCGGCCAAGCGGTTACGCGGTTATAGTCGATGCTCAACCGCTCCCAAAGAAAAATGAATCGCTTGGGCGCGGAAATGAGATTCACACCGACTTGGACAAGCGGTAGCATGGCCCACGCATGAGCTTGACGGAAGAAATGACCGCCTTGGCCAAGCGGGCGCGCCTGGCCTCCCGCCGCCTCGCCAGCCTGTCCGCCGCCGACAAAAATGCCTGCCTCATGGCGATGGCGGAGGCCATCGAGGCCAACACGCAACGCATCCGGGAGGAGAACGCGAAGGACATGGACGCCGGTGCAGAGGCGGGCCTGGCGAAGCCGATGCTGGATCGGTTGCTGCTGGACGGGCCGCGCATCGAGGGCATGGCCACCGGCCTGCGCGAGGTGGCCGCGTTGGGCGACCCGGTTGGCCGCGTGATCGAAGAGCGCACCCGCCCGAACGGGTTGAAGCTCTCCAAGGTGGCGTCGCCGATCGGGGTGATCGTCATCATTTACGAGTCGCGCCCGAACGTCACCGCCGACGCCGCGAGCCTCTGTTTCAAGTCAGGCAACGCGACCATCCTGCGCGGCGGCAAGGAGGCGCTCCACTCGAACCAGGCGATTGCAAAAATCATGGTCGAGTTCGCCGCCAAGGCCCTGCCGGCTTTCCCCGCGGACGCCATCCAGGTTGTCCCGACAACCGACCGGGCTGCGATTCCTGAGCTTCTCTCCCTCACGGACGAGGTCGACCTGTGCATTCCGCGTGGCGGCGAGAGCCTGATTCGCGCCGTAGCGGAGTGCTCGCGAGTGCCGGTCATCAAGCATTACAAGGGCGTCTGCCATGTCTATATTGACAGCGCGGCCGAGTTGGCGATGGCCGAGGAGGTGGCTTTCAACTCGAAAGTGCACCGACCCGGCGTGTGCAATGCCGCCGAGACGCTACTGGTCGACCGGGCCATCGCCGCCGAGGCAATACCCCGCCTGGCCAAGCGCCTGGCCGGGGCTGGTGTCGCATTCCGCGGAGACGAACCGACCCGAAGCCTGCTGAACGGCAGCGGCATCGAGGTCAAACCCGCCACCGAGACGGATTGGGATGAGGAATATTTGGATCTCGTGCTGTCGGTGAAGGTCGTTGACGGCGTCGGCGGTGCGATCGAGCACATCAACAAGCACGGCTCAGGTCACACGGAGGCCATCGTCACCGGGGATGCAGCGGCGGCGAAACGGTTCCAAGTCGAGGTCGATTCATCGACGATTTTTTGGAATGCCTCGACCCGCTTCACTGATGGAGGCCAGTTCGGGATGGGCGCCGAAATCGGCATCAGCACCGACAAGATCGGCGCACGCGGCCCGATGGGCCTGGAGGAACTGACTAGTTACAAGTGGCTGGGTGTGGCCGACGGGCTGGTCCGGCAATGACCGCGGGCGAGGCGCTACGAGACGCGGTGGCTCGCCTGGGCCAAGCCGGTGTCGACTCGCCGCAAGCCGATGCCGACTGGCTCATGGCCGACCTGTTGTCATGCAGTCGCTCCGAGTTGCCTCTCTTCACAGACACCGCCTTGAGCGCCGATCAGCAAACGCGCTTGGCCACCCGCGTTGAACGGCGCGTCCGCCGAGAGCCGTTACATCACATTCTCGGGACTGCACATTTTTTTGGATACGAATTTGAAGTGACCGATGAAGTGTTGATCCCACGACCGGAGACGGAACGGCTGGTGGAATTGGCGGTGGCGTTTTTGAAATCCCTCCCCCACCCGTCCGTGCACGACCTCGGCACCGGAAGTGGCTGCGTAGCGATATCTCTGGCCAAGCGCTGTCCCAAGGCCAACGTCATCGCCTCGGATCTCTCCGAGGCGGCGCTTGGCATGGCCAAGCGGAACGCCGAGGTGCTGGGAGCGCTTGGGCAAGTGGCGTTCCGGCGGGCCGACGGGCTGGACGCCTTGGCCAAGGGCGAGCAGGTGGACTTGATTCTCTCGAATCCGCCGTACATACCGAGCGATCAGATCGACACCCTCCAGCCTGAAGTCCGCGATCACGATCCGCGCCTGGCCTTGGACGGCGGGCCGGACGGGCTGCGGTTTTACCGGATGCTCGCCGCGGAGGGACGTTCCCGACTCAATCGCGGCGGGCGGCTGATGGCGGAGTTTGGCGATGGGCAGGAGCAGTCCGTCGCCAAGCTGTTCCGGGAGGCAAACTGGCTCGATGTGGAGATTGCGGACGACTTGAGCGGCCGGCCGCGAATCGTGATTGCCTCCGCTGGCCAATAGCGCAACACTCCGCGCGACAAACGTTCATGGATTGCCTGGTCATCAAGGGAGGCACCCCGCTCAAGGGCGAGGTCAGAATCAGCGGCGCGAAGAACGCCGCGCTGCCGCTCATGGCGGCGACGCTGTTGACAAAAGAGGAGTGCGTTTTGCGCAATCTCCCCGACTTGAGCGACGTCCGGTTCATGGCGCGGATTTTGGAATCACTTGGCGCCGAGGTGCAAATGAAGCGGGGAACTCTTCGCGTCCGTGCGGCGAATATCGAGGGCTACGGCGACTACGACCTGATCCGCAAGATGCGGGGTTCAATCTGCATCCTCGGCCCCCTTATGGGGCGGTTGAACAAGGCCAAGGTCTCGATGCCTGGCGGCTGCGTCATCGGCGCCCGGCCGATCGACCTGCATCTCAAGGGCATGCGCGACCTCGGCGCCAGCGTGCGGATCGAGGCCGGGTATGTCCACGCCCGCGCCAAGAGGCTGACCGGCGGGGAGTGTTTCCTTGGCGGGCGTTGCGGCCCGACGGTTCTTGGCACGGCCAACGTGATGATGGCGGCCACCCTGGCCAACGGCACCACGGTCATCCAAAGCGCCGCCTGCGAGCCGGAGATCACCGACTTGGCCTCGTTCCTCAACAAGATGGGCGCAAAAATATCCGGCGCAGGCAGCCCGACCATCACCATTCACGGTGTGCGCCGGTTACAGGGCGCAGAACACCGGGTGATCCCCGACCGGATCGAGGCGGCGACCTACGCCCTCGCCGGTGCGGTGACGGGCGGCGATTTAACACTTCGCCATTGCCAACCGGGCGACCTGAGTGCGGTCCTCGAAAAAATGCGCGAGGCGGGCGTACGACTCGATACGGGTCGTAACTCCCTGCGCGTTCGCACCGCGAAACAACTTAACTCGGTGGACATCACCACCATGCCGCACGCCGGTTTCCCGACCGATGTGCAGGCGCAGATGATGGTGCTTATGCTCCAGTCGCCGGGGATCAGCATCATCACCGAGCGGATTTTTGAGTCGCGCTTCATGCACGTGAACGAATTGGCGCGGATGGGTGCGGACATCTCGATCGAGGGGCCAAGCGCCATCGTCAAGGGAGGCCAGCCGCTCAGCGGTGCCGATGTCATGGCCAGCGATCTGCGTGCGTCCGCGGCGCTGGTACTGGCCGGCTTGGCGGCGAGGGGGACGACACGGGTGAACCGCGTCTATCACATCGACCGCGGCTACGAGAACATCGACGGCAAGCTGCGCGCGCTCGGCGCGAATATTTCACGCGAACCCGGCCAGTAGCGAAGCGCTGGCGATTAAGAAACAGTCTTGCCCTCCGGATCCGCCTTGGCCAAGCTGTGCCCAACCCGCACTCATTGGGCGTTCCCGCGCACGACAGACGAATCGATGCGTGCGGTGTTGCGACCTGAAAACACACCGATGAAAGACACAAGACCCCTTGCGTGGATAACCGGCGCGGGCGGGCTGATTGGTAGCCATATCGCCCGGGCGGCCACCGCATATGCGCCGGAGTGGCGTATCCGCGCCTTGACTCGGGCTGATTTCGACCTGACCGACTTCCCCGAAGTGCAGCGGCAATACGAGGCCGATTCGCCGGCGTTGGTGATTCACTGTGCAGCAATGAGCGACCCGGTGGCGTGCGAGGCGCACCCCGCCCAGGCGCGCCTGATCAACCGCGAGGCGACTTTTTTTCTATCCGGCCTCGCGCAGGACATACCGATGATCTTCATCTCGTCCGACCTCGTGTTTGACGGGAAACACGGCCACTACACGGAGGAGGATGAACTGTCCCCGGTCAACACCTACGGCCGGAGCAAGGCCGAAGCAGAGGCGCTGGTCTTGGCCAACTCGCTGCACACGACCGTCCGCACCTCAATCACCGCTGGCAAGTCGCCCAACGGAAACCGCGGCATCGACGAGGTGATGAAACTGCGCTGGGCCAAGGGCGACACCCTGAAACTGTTCGCCGACGAGTATCGCTGCCCCATCCCGGCGGAGGCCACCGCGCGCGCAGTCTGGGAACTCGCCTTGGCCAAGCGGCCCGGCGTGTATCACCTCGCGGGCCGCGCACGCCTGTCCCGCCGCGAGGT
>CAYWMH010000069.1:0-10537 GCA_964459315.1 uncultured Verrucomicrobiota bacterium | reverse complement strand
GCAGCCGGCGCGACCACGCAAACCTGCTCGCGCTCCGGGCCACGGCCGATGCGGTGATCTGTGGCGCGCGCACCGTCGATTCCGCGCCGATGACGCTCGACGCCGGCGGCGCGGTGTATGAGCGGCGGCGGCAACGCGCCGGCTTGGCCAAGCAAAACCTGCGCGTCGTCGTGAGCGGTTCCGGCTCGGTCGATCCGCAGGCGGTCGTCTTCCAGCGCGGGGAGTCGCCGGTCATCGTGCTGGCGTCGGGCCGGGCGCCGAAATCGCGCTTGGCCAAGCTGAAACGGCTGGCCGACTGCGTGAAAGTCTGTGGCAAAAACAGCGTCGCGCTTGGCCAGGCGCTGGGCTGGCTACGGCGCGACTGGGCCGTCAAGCGGCTGCTGTGCGAAGGCGGCGGCGAGTTGAATTTCGAGTTGCTCCGGCTTGGCCTCGTGGATGAGCTGCACCTGACCGTCTGCCCGAGAATCATCGGCGGTCGGGACGCACCGACGATCGCCGATGGCGAAGGGTTCGCCCGCTTGGCCAAGGTGGCAAAACTGGAATTGACCCGCCAGCGCCGCATCGGCGACGAGCTGTTCACGACATGGCGTGTCAGGCCAGGATTTCGTTGATGACGCGGGCGCCCTGGACGCCGGTCAGGCGCTGGTCGAGGCCCTGGTAGCGATAGGTGAATTGCTCGTGGTCGAGGCCGAGGCAGTGCAGAGCCGTGGCGTTGAGATCGTTGATGTGCACCGGGTCACGGACGATGTTGTAGCAGAAGTCGTCGGTCTCGCCGTGCAGGTGGCCCTTCCGGACGCCGCCGCCGGCCATCCACATTGAGAAGCACCGGCCGTGGTGATCGCGACCGTGATTGTCCTTGGTCAACGCGCCCTGCGAGTAGATCGTCCGGCCAAACTCACCGCCGCAGATGACGAGCGTGTCGTCGAGCATGCCACGCTGCCTGAGGTCCTTCACGAGCGCGGCCGCAGGTTGGTCGACATCCTCGCATTGGTAGCGGACGTCGCGCGGACAATTCCCGTGCTGATCCCAGCCACGGTGGAACAGCTGCACGAACGGAACGCCGCTCTCGAGCATGCGCCGCGCTAGGATGCAGTTATATGCGAACTTGCCCGGCTTTTTGGCGTCTTTACCGTACAGGTCGAATATGTGTTCCGGCTCAGACTTGAGGTCGGTCAACTCCGGCACGCTAGCCTGCATGCGAAACGCCATCTCGTATTGGGCAATACGCGCTTGGATTTCCGCGTCGCGCGTCTCGGCGAACTTGGCCTCATTGACGGCCCGGATGCTGTCTAGGATCGCCCGGCGCGAGTCACGGTTGATGCCGGGCGGGTCGTTGAGAAACAGTACCGGCTCGCCGGAGCTACGGAATTTCACACCCTGGTATTTCGAAGGCAGGAAGCCGCTGCCCCAAAGCCGCGAGTAGAGCGCCTGGCTGCCGCCGCGCCCCTTTGAGATCATGACGATGTAGCCCGGCAGGTTGTGGGTCGGGCTGCCGAGGCCGTAGTTGAGCCAGGCGCCCATGCTCGGGTGGCCCAACTGCTGGGTGCCGGTGTTGATGTAGGTGATCGCCGGGTCGTGGTTGATCGCCTCGGTGTTGACGCTGCGGATAAGCGTCATCTCGTCGGCGAGTGAGGCGATGTGTGGCAGAATCTCACTAAAATAAGCGCCGCTCTGTCCGTGCTGCTTGAACTCGAACATCGGCGCGACGCACGGGAATGATTTCTGCCCAGACGTCATGCCGGTGATGCGCTGGCCCTGCCGGATGGAATCCGGCAACTCGATGCCGTGAACCTTGCGGATGCCCGGCTTGAAGTCGTACATGTCGATGTGCGACGGGCCGCCGGAGAAGAACAGGTAGATCACCCGCTTGGCCTTTGGCCTGAAGTGCGGGTTGTCAAGCGCCCCGCCCCCGCGGCCGGTGGCGGCGTTGAGCAGGCCGGGCTGAGCGAGCGACGCGAGGCCAAGCGCCCCCATGCCGCGTGCCCCCAAGTTCAGGAACCGGCGACGGTCAAGCAGATGGTCAGAGTTGAATGTGGGTATCATGTGTCACTCCCTTGTGATAACTTCGTCGAGATTGAGAATGGCGCTGGCCACGGTGGTCCAGGCGGCATGCCGAGCCGGGTCGAGCGATTCGTCCCGCTTGGCCTCGCCGAAATCCAGTAGTTCCACTGCGCGCTTGGAGTCATCCCGGAACACTTTGAGCTGACTGTCGTACAGGCTGCGGAACACACGCCTGCGCAACTCGTCCGCCGGGCGCGCTGTAGTAAGCTGCATCGCGTAATCCAGTTGAGCTTCAAAATCCGCCCCGCCCTGCTGCAGCACCCGCTGCGCAAAAAACCGAGCCGCCTCAACGAACTGCACGTCATTGAGGGTCACCAGCGCCTGCATCGGCGTGTTTGTGCGCGGCCGCTGTACGACGCACTTCTCCCGCGTCGGCGCGTCGAACGCCATCATGCTGGGCATCGGCGCAGAGCGTTTCCAGTAGGTGTACATCGAGCGGCGATACAGTTTTGCGCCCTTGTCCGGCTTGTAAAAGAGGCCGCCGTTGAGCGCCACCTCGTTCCAGATGCGCGGCGGCTGGTATGGCTTGACGCTAGGGCCACCAATCTCGTCATTAAGCACACCGCTCACAGCGAGCGCGTTGTCGCGGATGAACTCGCCCTGCAAGCGCAGCCTCGGCGCACGGGAAAGATACACATTCTCCGGATCTCGCCGGAGCTGTTCCGCAGTAGCGGCGGACTGCTGTCGGTAAGTCGAGGACATCAGCATCTGCTTGAACACACGCTTCACATTCCAACCACCGTCGGCGAAGTCGCGAGCCAGCCAATCCAGCAGCCGCGGATGACTCGGCAGCGCGCCACGCGTCCCGAAATCCATCACCGTGGTCACCAGCCCCTTGCCGAAGATCATCGACCAGTAACGATTCACCGCCACCCGAGCCGTGAGTGGGTGATCGTCATCGGCGATCCATTTGGCCAAGCTGATCCGTTTAGACGGCGCCCCGTCCGGCAACGGCGGCAACGCAACCGGCACGCCGGGGAAAATCTCCTCCTCCTTCCTCGGCGAGCCGTAATGGCCGCGCTCGAGCACGTAGGTTTTGCGCGGCTTGGCCAAGTCGCCCATCGTCATCACGGTGACGATCGACTTGTCAAAATCCGCGACCGCCTTCTCTGCTGCCTTGATTTTTGCATTCAACTCCTTGGCCAAGGGCCAGACGGATTTTTCATAATACTCCTGCAGCTTGGCCAAGTGCTCGGCGCTCAAAACATCCTCTGCAAGCAGCGCCAAGATATTTTCCGGCAACGCGGAGCCGCCGAGCTTGAAATAAAAACCGGCCGGGCCGCCGGCGTTAACGATCTTGAGCAACAGGTGATTCTCACCCTCCGACAACGCGAGCTTGGCCTTGTCCTGATCGGGCGCCGCGCCGCGCGAGGTATTGTTGGCGAACGCCTGTTTGCCGTTGAGGAACACCTTGATCGCGTCATCGCTGCCGAGCGAGACCATCACCTCCCGTGCGGCAGTCGTCGACATGGTCCGGTAAAAATAAGCCGCGCTGTTCTCCGGGATGGCGACGGTGTGCACCTTGCCGTCCTCGTAGTCACGCGGTTCCCATTTTTTGTCGCCGTGCTCCTTGGCCAAGTCCACCTTTTTCTCCGGGCCCCAATCCTTTTTGAAGGCGGCGTCCTTGTTTTTACCGGTAAAGCTGCCGAGGAAATGCCAACCGCCCAGCGTCGGCGGTGCCGGCAACTCGCTGGCGCGGTGGTCAGCGATCCACTCGTCCGTTTCCTTCGCGCTGGGCTTGGCCTTGGCGCGCTCGCCCTTTGCGGCGGCCACGCGGTCGCGGCGCTGCTGCAACTCCGCGCGCTCGGCCATGCTGGGCACCTTGACCATCGGGGCGGAGTTGCCGTTGCGCGTCTGATTGCCAGCGTCGGAGTTGATGTTGAAGTAGGCGTAAAACTGGTAGTACTCCTTCTGCGAAATCGGATCGTACTTGTGGTCGTGACACTGAGCACATTCCATCGTCAGGCCCAGCCAGACATTGGAGGTCGTCTTGACACGGTCGACATTGTACTCGACGCGGTACTCCTCCTCGATCAACCCGCCCTCGTCAGTCGTGCCGTGGTTGCGGTTGAAGCCGGAAGCCACCTTATTCTCGAGAGACGCGTTCTCGAATTGGTCGCCGGCCAACTGCTCCACCGTGAATTCGTCGAACCGTTTGTTGTCGTTGTACGCGCGGATCACCCAGTCGCGCCAAGGCCACATGAACCGCACGCCGTCGTCGTGAAACACGCTCGAGTCGCCGTACCGCGCTGCGTCCATCCACGCCAGTGTCATCCGCTCGCCGTAACGCGAGCTCGCCAACAGCGAGTCGACAAGCATCTCGTAGGCGTTCGGGTCGGTGTCGTTGACGAACCGCTCGACCGCCTCCGGCGACGGAGGCAACCCAGTCAGGTCGAGACAGACCCGGCGGATGAGTGTCCGACGATCCACCTCCGACGACGGCTCCAGCCCGTTGGCCTCCATCCGGGCCAGCGTGAAAAAATCGATCGCGTTCCTTGGCCAGGCGCGGTGCTGCACGCTGGGCAGTCCAGGGCGCTGGGGCGTGACAAACGCCCAGTGGCCCTCCCACTCCGCGCCCTGCTCGATCCAGCGCCGGATCGTGGCGATCTCGTCCGCCGACATCACCTTCTTGGATTCCGGTGGCGGCATCCGCTCGTCGGGGTCGTGCGCGGTGATTTTTTGGTACAACAAACTTGCGTCCGGCTGGCCCGGCACGACAATCCGCTCGTCTTCGGAACCGCCAAACAGGCCGTCCTCGGTGTCGAGCCGCAGCTTGGCCTCGCGATGAGCCTCGTCCGGGCCGTGGCACTGCACGCAGTGATGCGACAACAGTGGCCGCACCTCCACCCCAAACCGCACCTCCCCCGGTGACGCCCCGTGGGCTTCGCCAAGCGCCAACCATGCAGTTATAGCCAAAAAAGTGTTCCGTAAAAAAACCATACAAGCAGAAATTGAACTCCGGAAAAACTGCCAGCGCTTTCCCATAAAATCAAGTCCTGCTCATGGTCAATCTTCTTGGTTTTTTTGGCCATGTTGTTTATTCATTTCCGTCTGTGATTAAGTCCCTCATTTTTGCGATCCTACTTGTACCCTGTTGGGTTTGCCCGGTGATAGCAGATGATATTTCGCTTTCGATTCTAGACAAACCGGTAAGCGTGCACCGCGATGCGTATGGTATTCCCCATGTGTTCGCTGCGAACCGGCTTGACGGCGCGCGTGTGATTGGGTG
This sequence comes from uncultured Verrucomicrobiota bacterium, assembly GCA_964459315.1. Lineage (GTDB taxonomy): Bacteria > Verrucomicrobiota > Verrucomicrobiia > Limisphaerales > UBA1096 > UBA1096. Next base: position 5,247 of record CAYWMH010000069.1, on the reverse strand, counting down.
GCTACACGCTTCCGATCGGCTTTGGCAGATGGATCTCCTACGTCGCCAGGCTTCCGGCACGATGTCTGAGGTGTTCGGGCGCGACCGCCTAAAACATGACATCCTCATGCGACGCCTTGGCCTGCGCCGGACATCCGCCAAATGGTGGGAATCGGGCCGAGTACCAAAACAATTTCGGGCGGAGTTGCAGGCCTACGCCGATGGAGTCAATGCCCGCATGGTGCGGTTCAGGAAAAACGGTTGGCCCAACATCTTCAACGAACTCGGATATCAGCCTGAACCATGGTCGCCAGTGGACAGCATTGTGTTCACCAAGTATATGGGCTGGGATCAGAGCGGCACAGATGCAGACCTTTGGTTCGGAATCGTCGTGGACAAACTTGGCGTCCGTGCAGCAGAAGAGTTGTGGCCACTCGACCGACCCTACGAGATTCCAACTGTACGCCAGCAGTATGACCGCAAGACGTCGCCATCCACTGGATCGATGCATCCATTGTCAGAATACGGGAGCGCCTTTGCCGCGGCAATGAAGTCGTTCGACGGTATCGAGTGGCTGGGACGGGGAGCAGCGTTTGGCAGCAACAACTGGGCGGTTGATGGCACCAAAACGCGCTCAGGCAAACCAATACTTTGCAGCGACCCGCACCTCGGCTTCGACCTGCCCTCGCTGTGGTACGTCTGGCACCTCTCGGTCCAAGGACGAAACATCGCCGGGGCCGGGTTCCCCACAGCACCCTACATTGTTATCGGCCACAACGATCGCCTTGGCTGGGGCATCACGAATATGCAGGCCGATGTCATGGATTATTTCATCGAGCAACCACACCCCGATAATCCACGGCTCTACCGGCACCGTGGCGAATGGAAGGCGTTCCGCCGCATCGAGGAAACAATCGTGATTAAAAGCGAAGACAACCACGTTGAATTAATTGATTATACCATTCACGGACCAGTTATTAACCGAGAGGGAGGCTTGGTCTCCGCGCAGTGGACCGGCCTGGGGGAGACGCGCGACGGACTCGCTATTTGGATGATGAACCAAGCCAGCAACCTTACAGAAGCATTGGCCGGCTTCGACCAAATCGTCATTCCCACTCTTAGTATGGCCTATGCAGATGTGGACGGTAACATCGCCATTCACGCCTGCGGCGCGATCCCGCTGCGCATGCGTGGCCAGGGGCGGATTCCGATGGATGGCGCATCGGGCGAATTCGACTGGCGCGGTTTCATCCCGAGACAAGCCCTGCCGCTGGCGGTAACCCCCCAAGAACATTATGTCGGCTCGGCCAATGGACGCCCGGCATCGATCGGTTACCCGCATTATCTGGGCTGGATGTGGGACTCAAGCTATCGCACGCGCCGTATGCACGAGTTACTGGCCAAGTGCGACGACATGACGGTCGAAAAAATGATTCCGATGCAAAACGATGCACACGACAAGGCAGCGGAACGGTTCCTGCCCACGCTGCTGGCCGCGATGGAAGTTGCAAAGCCGAAAGGCGATTTTGAAACCAAACTACTGGACACCCTGACCCGGTGGAATTACCGGGCCAAGGGCGACACCGCCGCACCCCTGATCTGGCTGCGCTGGTTTCACCACTACCGGGCCGGCGTCTGGGACGACGAGTGGCCGGCACGCGGCTTGGCCAAGCGGGGTGGTTCCTGGGGGTACACCAGCAACAACCGTCGTCAGCCAATGCTAGAAGTGCTCGAGTACATCACCCGCGAACACCCGGAGTCAGAATGGTTCGACGACCAGTCCACCGAAAACCAGCACGAAACCCGCGACGATATGATTGTGCACGCCTTCCGCAAGACCGCCACCGAGTTGAAACAACGTTCCGGTGGTCGGCTCGAGGCGCTGGCTTGGACTAAAAACAACCAACTTTATATCGCATCCATCAGCGGCAACGCGGATTGGGATCGAGGCGGTCATTCGGTACCGGGCGACAGTTTCACACTCAATCCTGGCAGTGGCGGCGGTCATGTCGGCGGCGGCGCGTCATGGCGCATGATTGTCGATTTCGCCGACCCCTCCCGCAGCATCGGCGTTTACCCCGGTGGCCAAAGCGGCAACCCTGCCGACCCGCACTACGCCGACCTGATCCCTCTTTGGGCACAGGGAAAATACACCCCGTTGAACATGGTTGGACGGGAGGAGGCACTAAAGAAACGCGGCGAGTTTAAGTCAACTCGATTTACACCATAATTTTTCGCACCACCCCCCTGCACCTTCATCTTAATTAAGTCGGACGACATGAACCTCAAATGGTTCATAGGTAACCATGAAAGATCTCTTGTCTTCTCCCAGTGAAAACGCTGAACCATTCTCAAACATGGGTTCAGCTGATTTGAGCATACTCGGAAAACGGAAATTACCAGTAATCACTGTGTTATCCATGTTGACCGTGAACAACACATATCCCCCATCGCGATGCGGCTTAAGCAATGTTCGCAAAGGATACTCCGTCACAGCGTCGCCGGTGTAGCTAACTGCATAACCCAAATTAACCGTCGGTGAGAGAATCTCGGCGGTCAATTCAAGTAGTTCGCTGTTAACCACTGAGATCGTTTTCCAGAGCGCATTTGCGTTAATTGCCTGAATAGGGGTTGCCGATGGGCGACCTGGTACTTTCCGTTGCTCCACAGGCGCCACTCCGAAGCGGGTGACATTACTATCCCATGCGTAGTAAGTGATGCCAGTAGCTCCATGGATGATTCCGGTATAGACCATTCCACGAAGTTGCATCGGAGTCGGGTAACGGAAAGGGAAACGAACAGTTGGAGGATGATTTGCCTCAAAGGCACCAACCACCAACCAAACCGGCTTGGCCTCCTTATTCACCTTAACAGCAAGCGAAGTGGCATCAGCAATCCCATTTTTCTCCGTACCGTAAGAGCCCAAATTCAACGACTTCGTCACCGGCCATATTACATAATTATCATGGCAACTGATATCTCCAGCCTTGTGCCAATTGATCCAGTGTGTACGACCGCTGCCGATCATCCAGGATGCAGTGTTCACAAACACCGGTAAATCGGGCAGCACCCCTTTTACCGCTCTCCGGTAATCCTTGAAACTCAACAACTCCTTTTGCTGTCGCTCACTCTCAATCCCAAAATTGATCAGTGGTTCATCCTGCCATACAATACCCAAAAGGTTCGGTGAAAGCTTGATTCGCTCCAAACTCGCATCCAGCGGCCGCCGCATGATGATCACCTGCAGGTTATACCTCGCAGCCTGTTGAAGTTGGTTCTCCGTAGTATACCCACCCATAGCCCATGGCCAAACAGTATTGTATCCCGCATCCACCAAGTGTTTCCAGCGATAGTCCACACCCCTATAAACTCGGGATTCAGGAACACCCCAGGATCCGATCATAAAAAAAGAATGCTTGGGATCATATGCTGAAAGCCGCTTTCCGTTCTTGGTCGTGTGAGGAACCCCCTCCAAATAAATCTTTTGAACCGCAGGATTCGATTCAACTGACAATAACAATACGTTGCAGACAAAAAGTGGCAGTAGAAGAATCAGCCACTTAGGTGCTTTAAGATGTCGCCGAGAAGTCACTTGTCTAAAATCCAACGCCTACCCGCCCGGGGCAAGCAGGCCAATCTTCAGGAACACAAAGCCGATCGCCCCAGCGATGAAGGCATAATACGCAAAGACAAGCAGTGTCTTGCGGATGACATCCCCTTCCCTCCCGGTCAGACCAACCACCGCGGAGGCCGCCACCACGTTGTGCACGCAAATGACATTCCCGGCTGCGCCACCGATCGCCTGCAGAGCCACCATCCACGTCGCATCCACCCCTATCCTGACGCCTACCTCGAACTGGAAGAGTGAGAACATCATGTTGCTGATCGTGTTGCTCCCGGCCACGAACGCACCTAAACCGCCGACCACCGGGGCAAATAGCGGATATGCTCCGCCAGCCAGCGTAGCCACACCGTTAGCCAAAGCGATCGGCATTTTGTCAAAGCCGGCGAAGCCGTCACCACTGTTCAAAAAGACCTGAACCATCGGTACGGTGAACAGCAATGCAACCGACGCCTTGGCGGTAGTCTTGAGCGACTCGGCCCAAGCTGCACTCACACCAGCGCTTTTCATCCTATGAAGTACAACAGCAATCAAAGACACAACGATGAACACCGTCCCGGGCACATAAAGAGGTGTCTCATCCACTTGGATGCCAGTGCCAAATACGTCCCACTTAAACTGGACAGAACGAAGCCACGCTTTGAATGGCAACGCCTCAAGCCGCGTCAACACCAACAAACCCGCCAGGAGCAAATACGGAAACCAAGCATTAAATACACCGACTCTGGTTGACTCGCCAGTTTGGCCTGGTTTCAGGTCGATCTCCACCCCACCGAGCCAGCCGGACTCCCACTCGGCGCGCGGCGGGAACTCCCACGGCACACCCTTGGGCACCAGCCAACCGCGCCTGGCCACCGGCACGACAATCGCCAGGCCGATCAACGCGCCCAGCAACGATGGAAACTCCGGGCCGAGAAACTTGGCCACCAGCAGATACGGCACCGTCAGCGCAAACGAGGCGAACAACGCAAACGGCCACACCGCCAACCCTTCGCGAGCTGATTTGTTCGCGCCGAAAAACCGCGTCATAACCACCACCAGTAGCAATGGGATCAACGCCCCGACGATGGCGTGCACCAGCGCAACCTTGAATCCGACAAAGACAAGGAAGCCATCCCACTGCGTAAAGCCCATCTCCGTTACCGCCGTTTTAACCGACTCATCGCCGGCCAAGCCCTTGTTGACACCCACGAGGATCGGCGTGCCTACGGCACCGAAGGACACCGGCGTGCTCTGGATAATCATCCCAGCCACCACGCCAGCCCTCGCCGGAAAACCGCGCCCGACCATCAGCGGCACCGTCACCGCCGCCGGGGTACCAAAGCCGGCCGCCCCCTCGATGAACGCCCCGAACAGCCAGGCAATGATGATGACCTGCACGCGCCGGTCGGCTGAGATGTTGGTGAACCCGTGCCGGATGACCGCCAACGCGCCGCTGTGCTTGAGCGTGTTCAGCAACAGGATCGCGCCGAAAATAATAAACAACAGCCGCAGCGTCAGCGACAGCCCCTTGATTGACGCCGCGGCCACATTTACGCCCGGCACTTGCCAGACAAACAGAGCCAGCCCGGCCACCACGAGATACGAAACAGGCATCGCCCGGCTGGCCGGCAAACGGAATCCCACAAGCAGAATGCCGACGGCAA
>CAYWMH010000068.1:663-10718 GCA_964459315.1 uncultured Verrucomicrobiota bacterium | reverse complement strand
GCTGGAGCAAGACGGGGGTGGGGCCGTAGTGGCGGGGCCGGCGGGGGGCGTCGGCCTCGCCGCGGACCTCGATCAGCTCCCGCTCTACGAGGGTCTGCACGACGCCGTCGACGGCGACGCCGCGAATCTGCTCCATCTCCGCGCGGGTGATCGGCTGGCGGTAGGCGATGATGGCCAGGGTCTCGAGTGCCGGGTTTGACAGCTTGGGCGGACGCGGCTTGGCCCCGACGAGCACCTGGAGCCACGGGGAGTAGTCGGGCCGCGTGACGAACTGCCAGTTGCCGCCGACGCAGGCCAGGCGGTAGCTGCGGTTGGCGTTGTCGTGCTCGAGGGTGAGTTCCTCGAGCGCCTTCTCGACGGCACGCGCGGTGGCCTTGGCGAACGGCGCGGTCAGTTCCGCCTCGTCCGGCAGTTTCTCCGGCGTGTCGCGGAGCAGCGCCCGCAGCTCCCCGATGCTCATCGGCTTTTGGGCCGAGAAGACGAGCGACTCGATGATTTGTTTCAGTTCCACTGCGGTCAGGTTGTCACTGGTTCCGGTTCCGGGTTGATCTGCTGCATTTCCACCGGGGCGACGGCGATCTCGATCTCACCGAACGCGGCCGCCTGCGTCGCCCGCAACTGCTTGAGGCGCACCAACTCGAGCAGCGCGAGGAACGTCGCCACCACCTCACCCCGGCTGCGTGCACCGTCGAACAGCTCGCTGAACGTCAGCCGTCCCGCTTGGCCAAGCCGCCGCCGGATGACCCCGATCTTTTCGCTGATGCTCCAGCGGTCGTCGACGATCTCGCTCCGCGCGGCCTTGCGCTTGGCCAGGCGCTCGAGCAGCTCGTTCACGGCCTCGACGAGGTCGAAAATGCCGGCCTCGAGCCGCTGGCCCGCCGGCAGCGGGTCGATCGGGATGCTCCCGGGCCGCCGTGTGTAAACGTTTTGCCGCTCGATTTCCAGCCTTTGCAGGTCTTCCGAGGCGTCCTTGAACCGCCGGTACTCGACGAGCCGGCGAATCAGCTCCCACCGCGGGTCGTCGGCCTCATCCTCCCCGGGATCCTCCACCTGCTCGGCTGTCGGCAGCAGTTCGCGGCTCTTGATGTACATCAGCGTGGAGGCCATGACGATGAACTCGCCGGCCAGCTCGAGGTCGAGATGCTGCATCAGTTCCACGTAGTCGATGAACTGTGTGGCCAACTCGGTCATGTTCACCTCGTAAATGTCGACCTCCTGCTTTTTCACGAGAAAAAGCAGCAGATCCATCGGGCCTTCGAAGACATTGAACTGTATCTTGAAGTGGGACATTTGCGATGAACTACGGGCTGGGCTGTCGGCGTACCGTAGTGGAGATGGGTGGCCCTTGGCAATCATCCTCTCGCTGGGCGGGCTTGCCGCCGGCGGTTCGGAGCGCTAATTTTGTCCGCATGAGAACTTGGTTGAAGCCGTTCGCCGCACTGGCCCTCGCTACCGCCTTGGCTCCGCTTGGCCAGGCGCAGGAACTGGAGGCCACGGAAGCCGCGCCGTTTGGCCAGGCCGGCGCGCAAAAGAAAGTCTATGTCGTGCCGGTGCGCGACGACATCATGCCGCCAATCCTCTACGTTATCCGCCGAGGCGTGAAGGAGGCGATGGCCGCCGAGGCTGACTGCCTCATCCTCGACATGGAGACCAACGGCGGCCGGGTGGATATCACCGAGGAGATTTTTGACATCCTCGCGAAGTTCAAGGGCGATACGGTCACCTACGTCAACAAGGACGCCTACTCCGCCGGGGCGTTCATCGCCGTGGCCACGCAGAAAATCTACATGGCGCCGCAGAGCGTCATCGGCGCTGCCGCGCCGATCATGATGAGCCCGACCGGTGGCGTTTCCGAGATGCCGTCCACAATGGAGGTGAAGATGAACTCCGCCATTCGCGCCAAGATTCGTACGCAGGCCGAGAAAAACGGCTACGCTGTTGATGTGATCGAGGCGATGGTTGACAAGAGCAAAAAGCTCGAGCGCGACGGCAAGATCATCTGCGAGGAGGGCGACATCCTCACGCTGACCAACCTCGAGGCCGAGGCGAAACACGGCGAGGCCCAGACCCGGTTGCTCTCCTCCGGTACGGTCGAGAGCATCGACGCGCTCATCGACAAACTGGGCTACGCCGGGGCGGTTCGGGTCGATATCCAGCCACTCGGCGCGGAGCAACTCGGCACATGGATCAACGCCATCAGCCCGCTGCTGCTGCTGATCGGCATCATCGGCCTCTATATCGAGTTCAAGACTCCCGGCTTCGGCGTGTTCGGGGCGATCGGCATCGCGTCGCTGGTGGTTTACTTCTTCGGCGGCTACGTCTCCGGGCTGGCTGGCATCGAGTGGGTGGCCGTTTTCGTGCTGGGCGTGGTGCTGGTGGCTGTGGAGTTACTCTGGTTGCCGGGCACCCTCGTGATCGGCGCGATGGGAGTGGTCTGTATGCTGATCGCGCTGGTGATGGGCATGACCGACATCTACCCCGACATGCCGTGGTTCCCAAGTGGCGATGGCGCGGGAGGCGAAGGCGCGCCGCCGGTCGAGGGGATTGACTTCGAACTACCGAACTTCTCCAAGCCGATCTTCGACCTGATGGTCGCCTTCCTGCTTTCCATCCCGGTCATTTGGGCCTTGGCCAGGTACCTGCCGCACACGGCTTTCTTCGCCAAGTTCGCCTCCGAGGCGGCCAGCGGGGTCGAGTCCGTTGCCGCTGTCTCCGCCGAGGTCGAATCGCGGTTGGGCCAAGTCGGCGAAGCCATCACGCCGCTGCATCCCGGCGGCAAGGTGATGATGGGCGACGACCTGTGCGACGTCGTTACGCAGGGTGAGATGATCGCCGTCGGCGCACAGGTGAAGGTCATCGGCCACCGCGGCAGCGACCTGCTCGTCGTCGAGGCTTGAGCACTTGGCCAAGCGGAAGACCGGATGTGCGGCGAAAGTGCCACCACGATCTATTTTGCCTACGGGTCGAACCTGTGCCCGGAGCAGATGGCCCGGCGCTGTCCCGGCGGCCAGGCGCTTGGCCAGGCGGCGTTGCATAATTGGCGGTTCCTCATCAACACCCGCACCTACGCCACCATCGAGGCCAAGCCGGGCTCAGTAACTCACGGCGTGCTGTGGTCGCTCACGCCGGGACACGTCGCCGCGCTGGACGACTACGAGGCGGTGGCGCAGGGAATGTACGATAAGGCCAGTTTAATCGTGCAACAGGACGGTGAGCCGGTCGAGGCGCTGGTGTACATCGATCCGGTTCGCACGCCGGGCCAACCGAGGCCGGACTATTTGCAAACGATCCTCGACGGCGCGGACCACTTCCGCCTGCCATCGGATTACATTGCCGGTTTGAGACGGGACTGGGGCGGTTCGTGAGAATTATTTTCTGGATACGGGTGTGGCGAAAAGTTTTACACGTTCGCCTTTCCTCAGCACTTCGATTTCGACCTGCTTACCGACCTTCACGGCATCGAGCGCGTAGGTGTAGTCGTAAATGTTGGTGATTTTCTTGCCGCCGAATTGGACGATGATATCGCCTGCTTTCAATCCGGCCTTGTCCGCTGGGGCGCCGCCACGAACCCCGGAGAGCAGAACTCCCTCGATATCCTCCGAGGCGTAGTTGGGTATGGTACCAAGATAGACGCGGATCGCATCACGGCTACCGCCTTGGTCGGATTTCTCGACTTTGACGTAGTCCGGTCGCTCGCCCCCTTTGGCCAAATCTCGCACCATGCTAACGGCAAATTTCGTAATACGATCGAGCCCCTCGAAATTGAGCGTGCTGGTGTCGTCGGCCGGCCGGTGATACTCCTCGTGGCTGCCGGTGAACCAGGCCAGCACTGGGATGCCTTTTGGGTAAAACGAGGTTGTGTCTGTCGGCAGATACGGATCCTGCTGCAGCGTGAGGTCGAATCCGGCGACGATGTTCCGGCGCTCGATCATTGGTTTCCAGGCGCTCGAGGAACCAACGCCCTGCAGCGTGAGCTTGTTGTTGCGGAGCCGGCCGACCATGTCGAAGTTCAGGTAAGCCACCACGTTGCTGAGGTTTACTGTCGGCTTGGCGGCATAACGGTCGGAGCCGATCAGGCCCAGTTCCTCCCCGGACCAGAAGCTGAAGATCACGCCGCGGTGAAACGCCTCCGGATGCGTCTCCCGCCGTTTGGCCAAGCTGCACGCCATCTCGAGCAGCGCCGCCACGCCGGAGGCGTTGTCGTCCGCGCCGTTGTGCACCATGCCCTCTTCGCCCTTGACGCCGAAACCCCCGATTTCGCCACGGCCAAGGTGATCGTAGTGGGCGCCGAGCATCACATATTCGGTCGACGCATTTGCCGAGGCATGGCCGGCCGGCGGCAGCAGCCCGACAAGATTGCTGCCCCGTTGGCGAATGCGCTTGAGCGAGGTTTTGATTTTCAGGACGATGCCCGGCAGTGACAAGCCGTGAACGGCGTGCGGGTTTTCCTTGTCGAGCGAAGTCTGCAGTTGCTTTAGTGACTTGCCATAAAACTGCACGAGCGAGTTGCCGACCTCACCGCTTATGGAAATCACCGGAAGGCCCGTCCCGGCCATGCTGGCGTCGAAGCTCAGCTTGGCCAATGCGCCGGGATTGGGGGAGTTCGGGCCAGTGACAACGAGCAGCGCCTTGGCCCCGTTGTTTCGCGCAATGAGTGCCTTGTAGCGCAGGCCGGCGTAACGATTGAGCTGCTGCCGACGATCGATCGAGATGTCCTCCGGCACGTAGCGCAGCACCATCACGATCTTGTCCTTCACGTTGAGGCCGGCGTACGAGTCGTAGCCGACTCCCAGCTTGCCGGGCTTGCTCAGGCCGTAGCCGGCGAAGATGACTTCGCCTTCAATTTCGCCATTCGCCGAAAAGGCCAGAGGCCGAAAATCGGTGCCCAGCTCGAAGGTGTGATCGTCGCCGGTGTGGCCCCGCAGGATCATCTTGTTTTCCGGTTTCACCAGCTTGACGCCGCCGGTGAACTCGAACAAGTGATCGAAGCTATCCTGCTCGTTGCCAATCGGTTGAAGCCCGGCCTCGGACAGGCGTTGGCGGATGTAATCGGCGGCCTTGCGGATGCCCTCGCTGCCCGTGCGCCGGCCCTCCAGTTCGTCTGACGCGAGAAAGGTGACGTGCGCCTTCAGGTCGTCGATCGAGACGTCCGGCGACAGGACGGCTTGGCGGTCGGCGCGTTCCGGCGCTTGGCCAAGCGCGGCCAATGCCCCGGCATGATTCCACTTTGCTAGGAAGAGCTGTGACTGCTTTTCCTCGGTTGCATTGGAGGTCCAGCATAACTGCGAACCGTTGGGGGAGAAGACCGGTAGCCCGTCGAATCCGGCGCGCTCGGTGACGCGAACCGGTTCACGTTGGCCAAGCGCGTCGACGAGGTACAACTCAAAGTTGTTGAAACCCAGCTTGTTGCTGGCGAAGATGATGTAGTCGCCCGAAGGGTGAAAATACGGCGCCCACGCCATCGAGTCGAAGCGGGTGATTTTTCGCACGTCCGAGCCGTCAAGTTTCATCGTGTGAATCTCCGCGACCGCGCCGGACTTGTTGAACCGGCGCCAAACAATGCGCTGGCCGTCCGGCGAGAAAAACGGGCCACCATCGTAGCCGGGCACCCGGGTCAGTCGCGTCTGCTCCAAGCCGTCGGCGTTCATGATGTAAATTTCGCCAAAGTACGACAAGTCGATCTCGCGCAGTTTTATTTCCTCCTTCATCAGGTTGTCCGCGTAGGCGCTGCGCGTGGAACTGAAGACAATTTTCTTGCCGTCTGGCGAGTAACCGGCCTCGGCATCGTAGCCCCGGGCGTTCGTGAGTTGGCGGATGTCGCTGCCGTCCGGGTTCGCGGTGAAGATGTCCATCGTCTCGTCGTAGTCCCACGAGTAACGGCGCTGCTTGCCGGAGGCGCGGAAGGCGAGTTCCGCCTTCTGCTTGGCCTTGCCCTGCGGGTCGTGATGCGTCGAGCCAAAGAGCACGCGCTTGCCGTCGGGGCGAAAAAATGCGCAGGTCGTCTTGCCGTGTCCGGGCGACACACGGGCGGAGTCGCCGGTTTCAAAATCGATCGTGTAAATCTGGTAAAACGGGTTGCCCGGTTCACGTTCACTCTGGAAAATCAGCCTCGAGCCGTCAGCACTGAAGTACCCCTCGCCGCTGCGCCGCCCCTCAAACGTCAACTGTCGCACACGCGACAGGAACGCCTCCTGCCCCTTGGCCTTGGCCGCGCTTGGCCAAGCGGCCATCGCCACCGCGGCGGCGACGGTGCAGGTTGCAAAAAAGTTTCGATCCAACATTTCGGGGCGGTTTTAGTTTGAACCCGACGATTTTTCAACTAAGAGCTTGGCTGTGATCCGCATCGAGACAGTCGAGACTCCCTCGCAATTGCGCGAGTTCGTCCGGTTTCCGCTGCGGATTTACCCAGCCGATTCCCCTTGGGTGCCACCAATCTGGAATGAGGAAATGAAGCGGCTGGATCGCGAACGGGGCGATTTTTTTCAGCACTCAGTCGCCCAACTTTATATTGCCCTCGATGGCGCCGGCGATCCGGTTGGGCGCATCGCGGCGATCCGGTTCAACCGCCACCTCGAGGTGTACGACGACGGCGTCGGCTTCTTTGGGTTCTTCGAGTGCGTCAACGACGAGGCGGCGGCCGGGCGCTTGTTTGCAGCGGCGGCGGAGTGGTTGCGCGGGCAGGGGCTACGGCGCATGCGCGGCCCGGCCAGCTTTACCATCAACGAGGAGTTCGGCCTGCTGATCGAGAATTTCGACGACGCGCCGACTCTGCTCACGACGTGGAACCCGCCGTACTACCGGCGGCTGGTCGAGTCGGCCGGCTTGGCCAAGGCGGAGGACCTGCTGGCGCGCGAGGTGGCATTCGCCGACGTGGACGTGCGTTACCTTGAGCGTCTGGCGAAAGCCGGCGCACGCAACGGCCGGGTGACCATTCGCCGGGCAAATTTGGCGCGGCTTGAGGAGGAGATCGACATCCTAGTGAAGGTTTATGACGAGGCGTGGTGCGAAAACTGGGGTGCGGTGCCGTTCAGCCGCGACGAGTTCCTGGCCCTGGCCCGGGGGCTCAAGCCGTTTCTGCTGCCGGAGTGCACGCTGATTGCCGAGTTTGGCGGCGAGCCGGTCGGCATCTGCGTGGCGATGCCGGACATCAACATGGCGGTGAAGGCGTGCGGCGGCCGACTCGGGCCGATTGGACTTATGCGCTTCACGCTTGCACGCCGGCGCATCGAGAGGATTCGCGGCTTGGTCGCCGGGGTACTCAAGGCGCACCGCAACAAGGGCATCGAGTCAGCGTTCGGGGCCCGCGTGGCCCGGGCGCTGCTGCCGAGCCACTATCGGCGGATCGAGTTCTCGTGGATGCTTGAGTCGAACATCCCGGTGCATCGCGTGCTGGAAAACTCCGGCGCTAAGATCACCAAGCGCTGGCGCGTCTACGAGCGCGAAGTTTGATCCGTAGCCATTGTAGTCTCACCCTTGATGAACGACGTCCTTGTCGCAGTATGGGCAGTGGTAGCGGCCGGTGGCCTGCTCGGTGGCGTCGAGCTTGAGGCTTTTGCCGCACTCGGCGCAGTCGACGACTTCCGGGATTGACGCGGGTCGTTCGCTTTCCGGCACGAGTTCGGGATCGATCGAGAGCAGAATCCCGATGGCAGCGACCTTCGGATCGGCGGCGCCGGTGATGGGGCGGCCAATGACCAGCCAGTTCGCCCCGGCTGCGATGGCCTCGGCCGGGGTCAGGGTGCGTTTTTGGTCGTCGGGCTGGCTTGACGCGGGGCGGATGCCGGGCGTGACCAGTTGCACATTGTCGCCCAGTTCGGCGCGGAGCATCTCGATCTCCTGCGGCGAACAGACCAGCCCCTTTAGCCCGGCGCCGGTGGCCAGCTTGGCCAGGCGCAGCACCTGTTCCTGTGTGCCGCCCTCGATGCCCAGCTCGGCGAGGTCGCCATCGTCCATGCTGGTCAGCACGGTCACGGCGAGCACAAGCGGTTCCTCGGAGCGAAGCATGGCGGCCTGCTCGTGGGCGGCGTTCCCGGCGGCGGCGAGCATCGCGCTGCCACCCGAGGCGTGGACGGTGGTCATCTGCACGCCGAGGTCGGTGGCGGCCATAACGGCCTTGGCCACGGTGTTGGGGATGTCGTGCAGCTTGAGGTCGAGAAACACCTTCGCGCCGGTGGCGCGCAGCTTGCGGAGCACGTCCGGCCCGCCGCTGATAAAAAGCTGCTTGCCGACCTTGAACGCGCCGACGACCGGGGCCAGTTCCTCCGCGATTTTCAACGCCTTCTGCGGGCTGGGCAGGTCGAGTGCGACAATGATTGGATTTTCCACGGCGGCAGTGTAGCGGGGTGTATACGGTTTGTCAGGCGGTTTCGCCGGCGAGCGTTTGTCTCAGTTTCGCGACGTGCGACTTGATGCCGCCGACGAACGCCTTGAGCATCCCGTCGAGTTCGCCCTGCCAAAGCACGCCGATCTTGAGCGAGGCAAAACCGGGCAGGGGAAGAAAGCGCACGCCCGGCATGCGCCGGTAGGCGCGCGAGTCGACGCCAAGCGCGACGCCGAATCCCTTGGCCGCGAGCTGCTCGGCGATGTCGAACGAGTTCACCTCCATCGATGTGTGCCAGTCCACGCCCAAGTCGGCCAGACCGGCGCGAAAGTTTTTTGTTACCGGTTCATCCGGCGGGAGGCAGATGAGCGGCTCGGTCGGCTTTTTGGACTGAAACAATTCTTCCGCCGACCGGATGGCGGACGAGCGGCGGGCGACCAGCACCAGGGGGATCTCAAGCAGCGCGTGCGCCTCGATGCCAGGCGGTGAATCTTTCTCAAGCATGGTGATGGCGACGTCGATCTCGTGTCCGAGCAGCGCGGCCTCCAGCGACGGCTGGTGTCCGGGCTGGAGTGACACGCGCAGGTCGGGGTGTTTTTCACGGACGGCCTCCATGATGGCCGGCATGTGGTCCCGCAGGATGATGTGCGACGCGCCGACGCGCACCCGCTGCGATGCCCCGCAGCGTAAATCGTCGGCCACCTTGGCGAGGTTGCTGAACAACGGCTCGACGAAGGCATACAGCTTCCGCCCGGAATCGGTCAGCTTGAACGGCCGACGGTGGAACAGGGTTGTATCGAGGTCCTCCTCTAGCGCCGAAATTTGCGCGCTGACCGCCGGCTGCTGGATGCCGTACGGGATGTTGCGGACGGCGTTGCTGATGCCTTCATGCCGGGCGACGTAGTAAAACAGCTCAAGATGGTGAACATTCATCGGGAGAAAGATTAGGCTGCGCAGCAGTCTGCCACTGGGCCAAGCACGGGGCAACTCTACGGGATGCCATGGCCCGCTTTTTCGAACTGCGAATGGACCGAATGAACGCAAACGTAGCGCGAGCCTATTCCTTCTCCCTCGGTTAGAAGGAGCTTGGCCAAGCCCGGGGCAATCGGGACGGTCCGTCGCAGATTCGTGTTTTCATCTGGCGAAAAACAGGGTAGTTTTCCGCCGCTGTGAATCCGTTTTTTTCCAGTCGGTTGAGTTTGGCGCTTGGCTTGGCTTGGGGCATGAATGTTGCGCTTGGCCAATCGGTGGATTTTGAGAGCCAGATCAAGCCGCTGTTGTCCGACCGTTGCTTCGCCTGCCACGGCCCGGACGAGAATGCCCGCAAGGCCGATCTGCACCTTTATTCCCGCGAAGGCGCGCTGGAGGTCATCTCGCCGGGTAAACCGGAGACGAGCGAGTTGTTCCGGCGCATCACGGTGGCCGACCCGGACGACCTAATGCCTCCCCCGGATTCCAAGCTGAGTTTGTCCGGCGAGGAAAAGGAGTTGATCCGGCGTTGGATCGCCGAGGGAGCCGAGTGGAAGGAGCATTGGGCGTTCGCCCCGGTGACACGCCCGACTCTCCCCAAGCCGGTGCAGGCCAAATGGGTCAGGAACGAGATCGACCACTTCACGCTGGCGAAAATGGAAGCTGCCAAGGTCGCCCCCTCACCCGAGGCCAAGCGCGAAAAGCTGATCCGCCGGTTGTCGTTTGACCTTACCGGGCTGCCGCCGTCGCTGGCCGAGATCGATCG
>CAYWMH010000068.1:0-653 GCA_964459315.1 uncultured Verrucomicrobiota bacterium | reverse complement strand
GCCCAACGCCTACGAGAAGGTCGTCGACCGGCTGCTTGGGCATCCGCGCTTCGGCGAGCACCTCGCGGTGCATTGGCTCGATCTCGCACGCTACTCGGACACCTACGGCTATCAGGTCGATCGCAACCGCCACGTCTGGCCGTGGCGCGACTGGGTGATCCGCGCGTTCAACGACAACCTGCCGTACGACGAATTCCTCACGTGGCAACTCGCCGGCGACCTGTTGCCGAGCCCGACCGACGACCAGCGGCTGGCCACCACGTTCAACCGGCTGCACCCGCAGAAGGTCGAGGGCGGCAGTGTGCCGGAGGAGTTTCGTGTCGAGTACGTCGCCGACCGCAATCACACCTTTGGCACGGCGATGCTTGGCCTCACGCTCGAGTGCGCCCGCTGCCACGACCATAAATACGACCCGATCTCACAGAAGGAGTACTACCAGTTTTTCGCGTTCTTCAATAACATCGAGGAGTCTGGCCTGTATTCATGGTTCACGCCGTCCGTCCCCACGCCGACACTGCTGATGAGTAACGACGCCGCAAAGGAACAGATCGACGCAGCGAAAAAGTTCGCCGAAAACGAGGCAGCCGAACTCGCGAAAATCGCCCAAGCCGCAGAAGAGGCGTTCACACAGAGGCATAGCGAGCGGCCTGTGG
>CAYWMH010000067.1:0-10743 GCA_964459315.1 uncultured Verrucomicrobiota bacterium | reverse complement strand
GCGCGCGCACCTACGCCGCCAACGAGAAGCTCGACATCGGCATCGTCGGCGTTATCAACCGGGGCAAGGCCAATCTCAACGGTGTCGCCGGGGAGAACATCGTCGCGCTGTGCGACGTGGACAGTAACTTCCTCGCACAGGAGGCCGGACGATTCCCCCGCGCTCATCGCTACGCCGATTTTCGCCGGATGATCGGGCACGAAAAGCTCGACGCCCTCGTTGTCAGCACGCCGGACCACACCCATGCTGTCGCCACCGCCGCCGGCCTGCATATTGTCCTTCATGTTTACTGCGAATAACCACTGACCCGCACCGTCTCCGAATGCCGTGTCGTCACCGAGCTGGCACGGCGCAAAAAGCTCGTCACCCAAATGGGCACACAGATTCACGCCGGCGACAATTACCGACGCGTCGTCGAGTTGCTGCGCGCCGGGGCGATCGGTACGGTGAAGGAGGTGCACGTCTGGGTCAGTGGAAACTTCGGCGGGGGCTCACGCGGGAACAAAAAACACAAAGTCCCGGCCAACTTGAATTACGATCTCTGGCTGGGGCCGCCCCGGTATCACGTGCCGTATCACCCGACGCATCATCCGTTCAATTGGCGTCAATGGTGGGACTTCGCTGGGGGCACGCTCGCCGACTTGGGCTGCCACCACATCGACCTGAGCCACTGGGCGCTCGGCCTGCGGCACCCGAGCCGGATCGAGGTCGTCCAAGGCCCCAAGCCAGACTCCGAAACCACGCCATACTCGCTGGTGGTCGATTTTCATTACAAGGCCCACGGCAAACAACCGGCCACCAAGCTGCGCTGGTATCACGGCGAACACCGACCACCACACTTTTCCGAGGGGTTGCTGCCCAAGTGGGGCAACGGCAGCCTGTTCGTCGGCAGCAAAGGCATGCTGCTAGCCGGCTATGACAAACATGTGCTGTTGCCGGAGAACGATTTCAAAGATTACGAACGGCCCAAACCCAGCATCCCCCGCTCGCTTGGCCATCACCGAGAATGGATACACACCATCAAGAGCGGCGGCATCACCACCTGCAATTTCGACTATGCCGGCCCGCTGGCCGAGGTGGTGCTGCTCGGCAACATCGCCCATCGCACCGGTGCGCCCCTCGAGTGGAACCACGCGAAAATGAAACTCACCGGCCACCCGGAAGCGACTGAACTGATGCAACACATTTACCGCGCCGGCTGGCACCTGTGAGCCACGCTTGGCCAAGCGCTTGGCCTCAGGAGGGGCAAGTTCCACCTTGCCCCGCTCCTCTTCTTTGACTAGATTTCCCCCATGCCAATCGACCAAGTACTCAAGGAAACTGAGGAAAAGATGGCCAAGTCCGAGGCGGCCATGAGGCACGAGTTCGAGGGCGTCCGCACCGGTAAGGCCAACCCGGCCCTAGTAGAGAACCTCATGGTGGACGCCTACGGCTCAACCATGCGCCTCCGCGACATGGCAGGCATCACCGCGCCCGAGACGCGGATGATCCTCATTCAGCCGTGGGACGCCGGAACGGTCGAGGCCATCGCCAAGGCCATCCAGGCTGCCAACCTCGGCCTCAACCCGGCAATCGACGGCAAGGTCATCCGCCTTGTCCTGCCGGAACTCAGCCAAGAACGCCGGGAGGAACTCGTCAAGGTCGCCAAGAAAATCACCGAAGACGGACGAGTGGCGGTGCGTCACGTCCGGCGCGACGCGATGGACGGCCTGAAAAAATCAGGGAAGGAGGCCGGCGTCTCCGAGGACGAAATCAAGGGCGCGGAAAAACAGGTACAAAAACTGACCGACGACTTCATCAAGAAACTCGACGCCCACCTCGCCGACAAGGAAGACGAAATCCGAACGGTGTAGCGCGCTGAACTCGATCAGCAGTCCCAGTGGTAGTGAAGCGGCACCACCATTACTACCACCGTTGAGTAAGCCTCACTTTGTCGCAGCAACTTTAGGGGATGGTTTTGGCGGCGTGAATTTGTGCAGGAGTTTGCCGGCGTGGACGTCCCAGAGGCGAAGGATGCCATCAAAGCCGCCGGCGACGGCCAGCCTGCCGTCCGGTGTCACGTCGCTGGCGTGCATGAAGGTGCCGGTGTCCGGCAGGCGTCGCACTTCACCGCCGTCCTCCTTGACGACCTTCACCACGTTGTCCCCGGCCGACACCACGGCCTGTGTCCCGATGCCAAGGAAGTGCACCGAGGTCACCTCCTTGTTGAAGCCGCTGAACGATTTCTTCTGGTCGCCGTTGAGCAGGTTCCAGACTTTCACCGCCTTGTCGGCGCCAACGGTGGCCAGCACGCGTCCATTGCGCTGCCAACTCACGCCCAGCACGTGGCCGGTGTGGCCCTCGAGCGCGTGCAACTCCGCGCCCCGGTCGGTTTCGAAGACGCGAGCAAACCGGTCGGTGCCCCCGGTGGCCAGCCGTTGGCCATCCGGCGAGAAGGCCAGCGCGCACACCGTATCACTATGCGCCTGCGGGATGCGCAATGCCTCCGAGCCGTCGTCGATGTCCCAGATGTGAATCTCGCCGCCGCGCGACGGAAAGCCCCCGCCAGTGGCCAGCCGTTGGCCGTCCGGGCTGAAGTCGAGCGCTGTCACGCGATCCTCCAGGGGCGAGTCGTCGCCGCCGATCGTCTTGGCCAGCGTCCATCCCGGCTCCGTGGCCAGGACGGTCATCTCCGGCGAACCGCCGGCCAAGGCCAGCTGACCACCGCTCAACCGGCGAATGAAACGCGCGCCGCCCACCACGTCGCAGCGGTGGGAGCGCGCCCCGCCATCCGTGGCCCAAAGCTGCACCCGCCCGTCGATGGACAGTGTGGCGATCTGCGACCCGTCACCCACGTAAGCGGCGTCTATGCAGTCCTGCATTCCGGCGGCCACCCGCGCCTTGGCCAAGGCGAGCGCCGCCTCATGCCGGGCAGGCCGCTGGCCGGCCTCAGCCTGTTCGGCCCTGGCCTTTTCGAGATTGGCCTCGGCCGTTTTCACGTTCCGGCCGGTGAAGCCGACCTCCGACTTGGCCAGGTCGATCTCGCGCTGGGCGTTGGTTAAGGCGTTGCCGGTATCGGTGATTTTTTTCTCCAGATTCTTTTTTTCCTCCGGCATTTTCTTTTGGCGCTCCTCGAGCGCGGCCAAGCGCTTGGCCTTGACGTCGAGCTCGGTCTTCGCTGGGGGCACATTGGCTTCGACTTTAGCCAGCGTCTTGGTGGCGGCATTCAATTCGGCTTCCGCCTTCGCCAACTGCTGCTTGGCCGGTGCGTGGCGATCGAGGGCAAACTCGAACTCGCCCACCTTGCGATTGGCCAAGGCGGTGGCAACATCGGCCTGCGTCGCCAAGTCGTTGTCGCCCTTGGCCGCGTTGGCCGTGGCGCGAGCATCCGCGGCGAGTTGGCGGGCGGCTTGGGCGGCCGTACCCAGTTCCATCAAAACGGCGGACAGCTTGACCTTAGCGGCGGCGGCTTGGGCCTTGGCTTCGCTGGCCTTGGCCAACGCGGCTTTCGCCTCGGCCGCCTGTGACTGTGCCGCCTTCAGTGCCACATCGGCCTCCGCCTGGGCCTTCTTCGCGGACTCGATCTGTTTCGGCAGCGCGGCGATCTCGTCGTTGAGTTTTTTCAGGGCGCCTTCGGCAACGGTTTTTTCCTTCGTTTTGTCGGCCAAGGTTTTTTCGTGTTTGGCGAGGGCATCCGTCGCCTTTTTCACGGCTTCGCGGTCTTTATCGAGTGCCTTCCCTTTGCCTTCGACGTCGGCTTTGTGGTGGCCGACCTCGGCCTTCATGAAAGCCAGCGCCTGCGCGGCGCGAGCCTCCGACTCGGCGGCGAGCGGGTTGCCGTGCAACGACACGGTCACCGTCCAGTTGTCGGCCTCCCAAAGCTTCGCCGTCGGCCCGCCGAGGGTTGTGATTTGTTTGCCGTCGGCCCGAACAAGCAGCCCGGTAACCGGCGTACCGTGGTCGATCTCCTTTTGCACCTTACCATCCCCGACCCCAATGATGAGCACCTTGTTGTCGGCGCGACCGACCAGGATGGTCTCACCGCCCGGCAAAGCAGCCAGCGCGGTGAGGTTGCCGCCCGGGTTCCATCGGCTCGTCACCCGGCCCGGGTTGATCGCGGCCCAGAGCTGGATCACGCCGCCCGGGTGCGCGGTGGCGAGTTGCCGGTCGTTCATCCAAGCGACGGCCCGGGCGTCCGGCGGCGAGGCCTCGCGGGTGACCCGTTCGCCGGTCGAGGTTTCCCAGAGGCGCACTCGCCCGTCGGCGAACAGTACGGCGACCAGTTCCCCGTCGGGCGACACGGCCAGTTGTTCGGCGGCTTGGCCAAGCGGCCCGGCGCGCCACAGCGGCAGCCGGCCTTGGGAGTCGAGCACCTGCACCGTTCCGCTGCCACCGGCGGCAACCACGATCGCTTGACCAAGCGCTGTGCCAATCGCCGTGACCGGTTCGCCGCCGGGCAGCAGGTTGAGCGGGGCGCTCGGTGCCGCCGGTTGCCGCCGCCAAAGCTTGGCCAAGCGGTATCCGCCGGAGGCCAGCGTCCGGCTGTCAGGGCTGAAGGCGAGCGATTGCACAACATCGCGATGTGCTACGGGCGCGCCGAGTTTGCCATTGGCCAAGCCGGGGTCGGCCAGACGCGCCGCCAAGCGGCCGGTGGGCAGGTGGTAGACAAAAATCTGGTTACCCCTTCCGCAGGCAGCGAATTGGCCATCCGGCGAGATGGCCACGCTATAGATCGGCTTGAGCGTGGAAGGGATCGGGCGCCAGTTCAATGCCTGGGGCTCCCGCGGTACCTCTCCCTTCGCGCCTTCGTTGATCCAGAGTTGGATCAGGCCAAGCTGCCGCGGCGTGAGTTGTTTGGCGCTGACCTTGTTGCGGCGGGGCGGCATGAACGGTTTCTCGACCTGCCGGATATGCGCCATCAACCGGCTTTTGTCGGCGTCGCCCGGCACGATCACCGCGCCGCTCTCGCCGCCCTTGGCGATGGTCGCGGGAGTCTCTAGGTTCAGTTCGCCGTCGGTGTCCCGGGCGTTGTGGCAGGCGAGGCAGTTCTTGCGCAGGATCGGGAGAATCTCGGCGGTGAAGTCGACCGGCTTGTCCCGGCTCAGCGCGGTGACTTCCAGCCCGGGCGGCGGCTCGGCCGCGTAGAGGGACGGCGCGGCGTGGGCCAGGCTCCCAGCCATCATCGCGCTCAGGATCGCGTGCTTCATAACAGTCTGCGGGATACTCCCCCTTTGCCGGCCAAAATGAAAGCCGCATCGCTGCCGGCATGGCAGGCTGCCGGGGGGTCTGTCCCGTCCGTCACCGACGAAAAAAACGGCCCCTTAATTCACATGAGGCTTTGACTCAGCAAAAAAAAGCCTAATCTGGCGACAGACAGAAGGTAGGAACCATGAGTCAAAAGCAAGACAAGCCCTCGACATCCGGCAGCCGCAGGAATTTTCTCAAGCAGACCGCCGCCGTCACCGCCGTGGCCGGGGCAGGTAGCCTCATCAAGACACCGGTTTACGGCCAGAATCAGGCCCCCTCGACCGGCCGAGTGATCGGCGCGAATGACCGCATCAACGTCGGCTTCATCGGCGTCGGCACCCAGGGATTCAATACGCACGTGCGCCAGATCAAGAACAACGCCGGCAGGCACAACGTCCAGGCCGCCGCCGCGTGCGACGTGTTCTCCGAGTACCGCGACCGGGCGCAGCAGTTCATGGGCATCGGGTCGGGCGACGTTTACAATGACCACCGGCAGCTACTCGAGCGCAACGACATCGACGCGGTGATCATCGCCACGGTGGATCACTGGCACGCGCCGGTTGCCATCGACTCGATGAACGCCGGCATGCATGTGCTGATCGAGAAACCGATGACCCGCTATCTCGACGAGGGGTTCGATGTTTACGACACCTGCAAACGCACCAAGCGCGTGATGCAGATCGGCGCGGTGTTCTGCATCGAGAAAAAATGGCACCAGGCCGCGCAGTTGGTCCGCGACGGGATGATCGGCCCGCTCGTCCTCGGTCAATCCTCCTACTGCCGCAACAGCCCGAAGGGCGAGTGGAACTACACGATCAACCCGAAGCTCACCGACAAGAGCGTCGACTGGACACGCTGGCTTGGCCAAACCGGCATGCGCCCGTTCAACGCCGATCATTTCTTTCGCTGGCGCAAATACAACCCGTACTGCTGCGGCATCCTTGGCGACCTGCTCGCGCACAAGATTCACCCGCTCATGATCGCCAGCGGTAATCCGGAATTCCCGAACCGCGTAGCCTGCCTCGGCACGAAGGAGATCACCACCGACCGCGACGTGCCGGACAACACGCAGGTGCTCGCCAACTTCCCGAGCGGCTACACGCTCATGGTCGTCGGCAGCACAGTGAACCAGCAGGGCCTGCCGGAGATGCTGCGCGGCCACCACGGCACGCTTTATTTCGGCGGCGACAAGGTCGAACTGAATCCAGAAACGCCGTTCGGCGACGAGATTGACCCGGAGAGCTTCAGCGGCCTCAAGCCAAGCGGGGCGGACTTCTTCGCCGAGCACGCCGACTGGTTCAACGTCATCCGCAACGGAGGCGAAACCCAGGGCAACATTGACCTCTCAATGCGGGCTCAGGTGGTCATCTCGCTGGCTGAAATGTCGGAGCGGATGAGCCTCACGCTCTTGTTTGACGAGAAGACCCGGAAGATTACCACCGGCACGGGGCAGGAAGTGCAGCCGCTCAACTACCCGGCATAACCGGCTGCATCCAAGCGAATTACCAACGCCCCGCCGCCTAGTGGGGCGTTTTTTGCGCCTTGGCCAAGCTTGGCCAAGTTTTTTCTGTTTTTTTCGACGGCTCACCGGTAGATTCCCCCCGTCCCGGCGAATATCATGGTGATGTTTTCCGGCGGTTCCATTTATTCAAAATACACCTAATATGACAAAGACTCCATCGAGCGGGCTGACGCGCCGCAAGTTCATCTCGCACTCCTCGGCAGCAATGGGTGCCACAGCCTTTGGCCCATTCATCCTGCGAGGTCAAAACCTGAACAGCAAAATCAATGCGGCCGCCATTGGCGCCGGCGGCAAGGGCAGCAGCGACACGGACAACAACGCCCGATGTGGCGCCAATATCGTCGCGCTGTGCGACGTGGACCTGAACACCCTCCGCTCGCGCGGCCAAAAATACCCTGGTGCAGCACTCTACCAGGATTTCCGTAAGATGCTCGAGAAGGAGAAATCCATTGATGCCGTCTCTGTGTCCACCCCGGACCACATGCATGCCGTCGCAGCCATCATGGCGATGAAGATGGGAAAACACGTCTATGTCCAAAAGCCGCTCACCCAATCGGTCTACGAGGCGCGACTCATGGCTCAGGTGGCGAAGGAACAAAAAGTAGCCACGCAGATGGGCAACCAAGGCAGCGCCGGTAGCGGGCTGCGCCGCGCCGTGCAGGTAATCCAGTCCGGAATCATCGGAGATGTTACAGAGTTACATGTTTGGTCCAACCGCCCGGTCTGGCCGCAGGGTATTGGCCGGCCAAAAGGCTCCGATCCAGTGCCCGAGCACTTAAACTGGGATCTTTGGCAGGGTCCTGTGAAGCATCGCCCCTACAAGAGTGGCGTGTACCACACATTCAAATGGCGCGGATGGCTTGACTACGGAACGGGGGCCTTGGGTGACATGGCCTGCCACACAGTCAACATGCCGTTCCGGGCGCTCAAGCTAGGTTACCCGACCGTTGTCGAGGCCGAGGATCACTCCGGCATGAATAAGGAAACCTATCCTCTGAACTCGCGGATTCGTTTTGAATTCCCCGAACGCGATGGCATGGTGCCACTCAAGTTCTGGTGGTACGACGGCAAGATGGAGGACCGCACACAGAACCAGCCCAACAAGGACGTAGCATCAAAAATAAGAAACACGTTCGGTAACATCCGGGGCAGCGGATGCCTGTTGATCGGCAGTAAAGGGCAAATCTACACACCGGACGACTACGGCTCACGCTACTACGTCTCGCTAAATGACGAGAAAAAATTCAAAGACAGCAGAAAACACGGTGCAGATCAGGCCATAGCGGATGATTTCTGGAAATCCCCCGGCCACAATCAGGAATGGTTTGATATGATGAAAGGCGGCCGTGCCGCATACTCGAACTTCGATAACGCCGCCTATCTCACCGAGATCATCCTGCTTGGCTGCATCGCGTTGCAGGTTGGAAAAAAGCGCAAGATGGAATGGGACGGCCCAAACATGAAGTCGCCCAACATTCCAGAAGCCGCCAATTATGTGAAACGCGAGTACCTCAACGGCTACACGCTCTAATTACAACGGCTCAATTCAAAAAACCCGGCCAGCCAAGCTGCGCCGGGTTTTTTTGCGTCTCCACTCTCCCCCAACTCACGAAGGCACTTGGATCACAGCGTCCAGCCGGTGCGGTACGGCGGGTTCACGAGTTGGTTGGCTTTCTCGTCGTTTGTGAATTTCATCGCCTTGGCATCCCACTCCAGCCGCACGCCAGTGCGCTGGATGGCGATCATGCCCAGAAGGCCGATCTCGGTCAGAGCCCCCCCATACTCGAAAGGTGAGCCTGCCTGCTGGTTTTTACGCACGGCATCGAGCCAGTCTTTCTGGTGGCTACCACGCACGCGCGGGATCTTCTGATCCGGCTTGCCAAACTCCTTCATCTTCGCCTCAGGAATAATCCGAGCACCACCGGCTCCATGTGAGCCATGCATGATCTTCCCCTTGTCCCCAACCACGACGGCGCCGGTGCCGACCACCTTGCGGTTCTCCTTCTTGAGTTCTTCCGGCCTCGGGATGGAGTAATCCCCATCGTACCAGACCACCTTCACCGGGCCGCGATCGCCCTTGGCCGGAAACTCGAACGTGATCTTGGCCCCCTTGGGATAGAACTCCTTATGCTTAACCGGGTCGTAGCCCTTGGTCTCGGCGCTGATCGCCGTCGGCATCCCCAGGTTCAATGCCCAAAAGGAGGGATCCAGCACATGGCAAACCCAGTCACCAATGCAGCCGCTGCCGAAGGCAGAGTAGCCACGCCAGTTGAACGGCAGGTAAGCCGGGTTGTAGGCCCGCTCAGCAGCGGGACCAAGCCACAGATCCCAGTCCAGCCCATTCGGCACTTCGTGCTCCTCTGTTTTCAGGGCATGCTGTTTGTTAATCTGGCAGTACACGTTCTTGAATGCATCGCATCCCGAGTGCACCTCGGTGACGTTTCCAATGGCCCCGGCCCAGATCAACTCACAGAAGAAGCGGATGTGGTCCGACGAATGCCCCTGATTGCCAACCTGTGTGATGACTTTTTTATCCAAAGCCGCCTTCCGTAGTGTGCGCACCTCGGCGATGGAATGCGTCAAGGGCTTCTCCGAATAGACATGCTTACCACGCCCGATCGCGCCCATGATGGCCACCGCATGCGTGTGATCCGGAGTCGCCACCAGCACGGCGTCTATCTGGTCGCCCATCGCGTCGTACATTTTCCGGAAATCCTTGAAACGCTTGGCTTTCGGAAATTTGTTGAACGAATGGGCGGCACGGCGGTCGTCCACGTCGCACAGCGCGACGATGTCCTCCCCGGCCATCGCACCGAGGTTGGCGCCACCCCGGCCACCAACTCCGATGGCAGCGATGCGAATCTTGTTGTTGGGGGTGTTTTGGCCGTCAGCCGCGCGCAGTACGTGGCTGGACACCACCTGGAAACCAAAGGCAGCGGAAGCTGACTTACGCAGAAAAGTGCGACGTTTCATGTTTGTTTTGATGCAGTGATAATACGTGACCCGCAGAGACCTTATCCAACCAAGCGGATGCCCTCAAGCCAAAACAGCAGGCAGTGAAACCAGCCCATTCCCGCCCAAAGTTCACTCTCCCTGCTTGGCCAAGCGGGAGGGAAATTGGTTGTTTTTTGAATACCGGCCGGTAGCATCCGCGTCCGGACGCAAACGACTAATCAAACGAACAAGACACAAAACAATCATGACAAAAAATAAAATCACCCGCCGGAGTTTTGTCAAAAGCTCCTTCGCTGCCGGGGCCGCGATGGCCCTGCCGACCCATCGTGTGCTGGGGGCCAACTCCGACATCCGCGTGGCCATCATCGGCTGCGGCGGCAAGGGCGGCGGGCACCTGCGTGATTTCGCCACCAAGCCGGGCGTCCGGATCGTCGGCATCAGCGACCCCGACGAGGCGCGCATGAACAGCGCCGAGAACTCGTTGAAAAACACCTTGGCCAAGCAAAACGCAGACGTTGACACCCAATACCGTCAGCACCAGGACTTCCGCCACATTCTGGACCGCAACGACGTCGACGCCGTCGTCGTCGCCACCCCCAACCATTGGCACGCGCTGCTCACCGTCATGGCCTGTCAGGCCGGCAAGGATGTCTACGTTGAGAAACCGGTCAGCCACTGCATCTGGGAAGGCCGCAAATCGATCGAGGCCGCCCGGAAATACAAGCGTATCGTCCAGTCCGGCACCCAGCAGCGCTCCGACCCGGCCCTGATCCACGCCGCCGAGGACATCCGCAAAGGCACGCTTGGCGAAGTCCAGTGGATCCACTCCCTCTGGTACCGCCACCGCCAACCGATCGGCAAAGTGACCGGCCCCACCCCGATCCCGCCCGGCGGCGACTACGACCTGTGGTGCGGCCCAGGCCCGATGGTTCCGCTCATGCGCAAACGCCTGCACTACGACTGGCACTGGATCTGGGCCTACGGCAACGGCGACATGGGCAACATCGCCCCGCACAACTCCGCCGACATCCGGCACCTCC